>CAMLOC010000236.1 GCA_946481465.1 uncultured Shinella sp.
TGGGCGAGGCCGGCGCGAAGCGTGAAGGCCTGCCCGCCGGCGGCAATGACGGCCCCGTCGGGAAGCGCGGCCAGGGGCTCGGTGATGGGGTGGAGGCGCTTTTCGCGATGGTCCAGGCGTTCCGCGTGCAGGGTCGCATCCATCGCGCCGGCTGAAGGCGGTGCCGTGTTCTTCGCCGCTGCCCAGTGGGCCTGGAAGCGCTGTGCGGCCTCCCTTCGGCAGAAGAAGCAGGGGCGGTGGCCGGCGGCAAGAGCGACCGCCTCGTCGAGGAAGAACAGTTCGGTCCAGCTCCGTCCCCCCATCACCGGCCGGCGGCGGCCCCGGAAGTCGCAGAGGCAGATCAGCCAGGCCCTGGACGTCCAGCGTTTCGGGAGCAGGGTTCTTGTCGCCGGATCATGGATGATGCCGCGATTGCCGGTGAAGAGGCCGCGTTGCGGAAGCGCGACGATCTCGCCGAAGGGCGTGACACGGTTCTGAAGAGGCATGGGGCTTTCCCGGCTCGAGCGACGGCCCCATCCTATCCCCGAAGGCCCGTGTCGTCTCCCCTCTCGTATCGCCGGCGATCAGCCTTCCGATGCCCGCATCAGCGGATCCTCGTGTATCGCATCGGCCAGGAAGTCCAGCACCGCCCGCACGCGCGGCGGCACGTTGCGGCGCGAGGCATAGACCACGTTGATCGGCAGCCGCGTCGGCCGGAAGTCCGGCATGACATGGACGAGGGCGCCGCTCTCGATGTCGGGCAGCGCGAGGATATGGGAGAGGATCGAGAGGCCCGCGCCGGCAAGCGTCGCCCGGTGTACCGCGACGGCGTTGTCGGCGGTCAGCCGCGGCGTGATGCGCACGGGAATATCGCGCGCGCCGTCTGAGAACGACCAGAAGCGGTTGTCCCCTGCCCGCCGGTAGCAGATGCAATCATGGGCGGCGAGGTCTTCCGGTCTTGCGGGCCGGCCGCGCCTTTGAAGATAAGCGGGCGCGGCGACGAGGAACGCGGTCGTCCAGCCGAGCCGGCGGACGATCAGGCTGTTGTCGGCGACGGGGCCGAGGCGCACTTCGAGGTCGATCCCGTCCTGCACGAGATCGGACCCCTCCCCCTTGAGGAGCAGGTCTACCGAGAGGCCGGGGTGGCGGGCGAGGAAGGCCGCCATCCTGTCGCTGAGGAAAAGGCCGAGCGGCGCCGGCACGGAGAGCCGCGCCTTGCCGGAGGCCCCTTCCCCTTCCTGGCCAAGCCCGCCGAGTTCCTCGACCGCCTCCAGGACGCGCCTCGCCATGGGGATCATGCGCTCCCCTTCCGCGGTCAGGGCCAGCGCCGTGGTCGTGCGGTGGAGAAGCCGCATATTGAGCCGGGCCTCCAGCGCGGACACCTGCCGCGAGACGGCGGGCTGCGTGAGACCGAGATCGAGAGCCGCGGCGGAAAACGACGACGTTTCCGCCACGCGCAGGAATGTCCGCAGCGCCGAGACGATATCCATGATCCTCATACCCTTCGACATAAGCGTTATGCAGAAAGCTTATGCCGTTCCGGCTTTACAATCCAGCGATTAAGGATATTAAATATCCATAAGGATAAATAATATCCTTAATTGACGGAGCAACGACATGACCCAGCGAGTGAACTACGCCCAGCAATCCCCGGAACTCTTCAGGAAGATCTCCGAGCTCAGCATGGCGCTGAAGGACAGCGTCATCGAACAGAAGATTCGTGACCTCGTGAACCTGCGTGCCTCGCAGATGAACGGTTGCGCCTTCTGTGTCGACATGCATGTGAAGGAAGCGAGAATCCACGGCGAGAGCGAATTGCGCCTCCACCACGTCGCCATCTGGCGCGAATCGAACCTCTTCATCCCCCGCGAGCGCGCCGCCCTCGCCTGGACCGAGGCGCTGACCCGGCTGCCGGAAGGCGGCATTCCCGACGACCTCTACGAGCGGGTGCGCGGCCAGCTCTCCGAGAAGGAAATCTCGGACCTCACCTTCTCGGTCATGACGATCAACGCCTGGAACCGCGTCAGCGTCGCATTCCGGTCCGTCCCGGGTTCCGCCGACAAGGCCTATGGCCTCGACAAGGCCGGCCTCAACTGATCGCTTAGCAAAGGGAGACCGTATCCATGACCAGACCCCTCCTCCTTACCGCCGCCCTTGCCGCGACGGTCCTGACCGCCGTCCCCGGCGCGTCTCTGGCCGGCGATGCCTCGAAGGTGACGCTCGTCTATGAACACGAACTGCCCAATGTCCCGGGCAAGAGCATCCGCGGCGTGCTTGTCGAATATCCGCCCGGCGGTTCTTCCGAGGGGCACACCCATCCCTCCTCGGCGTTCATCTACGCGACCGTGCTGGAAGGGGCGATCCGCAGCCAGGTCAATGACGGCCCGGTCGAAGTCTACCACGCCGGGGAGAACTTCTCCGAGATGCCGGGCGACCGGCACGGCGTCAGCGCGAACGATAGCGAGACCGAGCCCGCCCGGCTGCTTGCGGTGTTCGTCGTCGACACGGACGAGACGGAACTCGTCTATCCGCTGAAATGACGACAGGCGGCCGGGCGGGACAACCGGCCCGGCCTTCCCTCGCGGCGCGACGGGCCGGCCCTGGACCCATAGCGGGAGGGTTCAACCCGCCCGCTTCAGCACCCACTCGGATGTGCTTCGCAACAGGGCCGGCGGAATGTCCTTTTCCAGCGTTCCCAGAAGGTCGGCCAGGCTGACGGCGCGAAGCCGCGCCCGCCAGGCCTCGTCCGCGTCCCACATGACGCGGGCGATCGCGCAGGGTCCCGTGTCGCAAAAGCCCTCCGGGCGACAGGGATTGTTGGCGCGGATATTGTTGCAGGCGAAGGTGCGTTCCTTTCCCTCGACCGCCTCCACCACATCCAGGAAGCTGATATCGGCCGGGCGGAGGGCCAGACGGTAGCCGCCGCTCGGGCCGAGCGTCGATTCCACGAGCTTCGCCTGCGACAGGCCCTGCAGCGCCTTGGACAGGTATTCCTTCGGCAGGCCGTGGAGTTCGGCGAGCGCCTTGGTGGAGAGATAGCGCCCGCTCGGAAGTCCGGCGAGAATGGCGCAGCAATGCAGCGCCCATTCGACTTGGCTCTTGAGGATCATCGAACCCGTTCCTGTAATACGGATAAAATATATCCGTATTGTCGGCGCTTGTAAACGCGATCTCAGTCGTCGGCGCCGGCGCCCTGCCAGGTGCCGACCAGCATGCGCCGGAAATGCTCGGCGGCGGGCGAGAGCGTGGCGGCGCGGCGGCGCACGATGCCGATCGTGCGGGAAATCCGCGGCGCGCCCAGCGGCCGCGTGACGATGATCGGATGGTCCGGCCCAGGGGTCGCGGTGCGGGGCAGAACGGAGATGCCGAGGCCGGCCTCCACCAGGCCGAGCGACGTCGACAGGTGCGTCACCTCATAGGACCAGCGCAGCTCGATATTGGCGCGTGCCAGCGCCGCATCCAGCATGGTGCGGTTGCCGCTGGAGCGGTGTACGGTGATCAGCCGGTAGGGTGCAAGGTCCGTCCAGCCCACCTCCTGCAGACCCGCCAGCGGATGGTCGCGCCGCGCCGCCAGCACGAACGGGTCCTCGGCGATCCGGTCGAAGAGGAGGTCGGGGTCCGACGTTCCCATGAAGTTGATGCCGAACTCCACCTCCCCGCGCGAGACGGCCTGGAGGCCCTCGGTCGCCGTCAGGTCGAGGATGCGGAAGCGGATATCGGGATATTCCTGGTTGAACTGCTTGATCACGGTCGGCAGGAAATAGAAGGCCGCCGTCGGCAGGCAGGCGATCGTCACCAGCTCGCTGCGCCGCAGCCGCCGGTCGCGGGCGGCAAAGAGCGAACCGTCGAACTCCTCCAGCATGCGCTGCACGAGCGGCATCAGTTCGAGGCCGAGCGCCGTCGGGGAGACGTGGCGGGTGGTGCGCTCAAGCAGCGGCGCGCCGATGGAGGCCTCCAGCTTCTGGATGCGGCGGCTGAGCGCCGGCTGCGACAGGTTGAGGGCCTCCGCTGCGCGATGGAAGCTTTCCAGCTCCACCACGCCGAGAAAAGCGCGAAGGTCCAGGATTTCGCAATTAATGCGCATGACACATCACTGATCCAAAATTTTGCACTTAACTTAATAATGCCGCTGGCGCATATCTTTCAAGGGAGAAAGAAGGGATGAAGTCGGCCCGTCGCAATCATGGGCTTGGCGTTTCCAACTTTCATGTGTACCTTTGTATACATTTGAACGCATTGCCATCGTGGGAGGAAAAAACATGGCTGATTTTACGCGTCGTCAACTGCTGGCCGCCGGCTCCGCCGCCGCGGCTGTGGGGCTTATGGGAGTGCGCCCCGCCTTTTCCCAGGCATCCGTCGATTTCGCCGGTAAGACGATCGAATGGTGGATGCCCTTCTCCGAAGGGGGCGGCTCGGATGTCTGGGCCCGCTTCTTCGCACCGTACCTGTCGAAATATCTGCCGGGCAACCCCAACGTCATCGTGCGCAACGTGCCCGGCGGCGGTTCGATCACCGGTTCGAACGAGTTCGTCGCCCGTGCGCGGCCGGATGGGCTCGCCATCCTGGGCACGTCCGGCTCGACGCAGTTCCCGTTCCTGCTCGGCGATCCGCGCGTGCGCTACGACTATGCCAAGCTGATCCCCGTGCTCGTCTCGCCGACCGGCGGCGTCTGTTACCTGCCCGCCAAATTCGAGGTTAAATCGGCCGCCGATCTCGGCAAGCTCAAGGACCAGGAACTGGTCTACGGCAGCCAGGGCGCAACCTCGCTCGACCTCGTGCCGATGCTCGCCTTCCGTCTGCTCGGCCTCAATGTCCGCCATGTCTTCGGCATGCAGGGACGCGGCGACGGGCGGCTTGCCTTCGAGCGCGGCGAGGCGACGATCGACTACCAGACCTCGTCCGCCTACCTCACCAACGTCACGCCGCTCGTCGAGGCCGGCACGGCCGTGCCGATCTTCTCCTGGGGCGTTCTCGACGCCAACGGTGATGTCGCGCGCGATCCGACCTTCCCCGACCTGCCGCACTTCGTCGAAGCCTATGAGATGATGCACGGCAAGAAGCCGTCCGGCGTGGAATACGATGCCTATCTCGCCTTCTTCGGCTCCGGTTTTGCGGCCCAGAAGCCCTGCATGCTGCCGGAAGGCACCTCGGCGGATATCGTGGCGACCTATCGCAAGGCCTTTTCCGATGCGGTGGCCGACCCCGAACTGCAGAAGGCCAAGGCCGAGGTTCTCGGCGACTACACGCAGGCCGTCGGCGCCGATATCGAGAAGCTCTACGCCGTGGCGACGTCGATCAAGCCCGAAGCGCGCGAATGGGTGCGCAACTTCCTGACGACGGAATACCAGGTCAAGCTCTGACCGCAGGCGACCCCCGCCGCCGAAAGGCGGCGGGCACGCTTTCCCGACGCCGAAGGGCGCGAACATTCATCTGCCGACACTGACGAGGCCGGAGCACCCGCGCCGTCTCGCACCTGTTGCTATCGAAAGGACAGCCACAGTGATCGATGTCTTCGTCACTTCGCTCCACAACCTGCTGACGCTCCACCATCTCGGTTACATGATGATCGGTGTGGCGGTCGGCCTCGTCGTCGGCATCCTGCCGGCCCTCGGCGGCATCGCCGGCATGTCGCTGTTGCTGCCCTTCGTCTACGGCATGGAACCGACCGCGGCGATCGCCATGATGGTCGGCCTCCTGGCGGTCATCCCGACCTCCGACACCTTTTCCTGCATCCTCATGGGCATTCCGGGCTCTTCCGCCTCGCAGGCGACCGTGCTCGACGGCTTTCCGCTCGCCCGCAAGGGGGAAGCGGCCCGCGCGCTCAGCGCCTCCTTCTCGGCCTCGATGATCGGCGGCCTGTTCGGCGCGCTCTGTCTGACGGCCATCGTCATCGTCGCCCGCCCGCTCATCCTCAGCTTCACCTCGGCCGAACTCTTCATGCTGGCGATCTTCGGCCTTTCCATGGTCGGCGTGCTCTCCGGCAGCAGCCTGGCGAAGGGCGTCGCCGCCTGTACGCTCGGCCTTGCCTTCGGCGCGATCGGCACGGCGCCGGCCAATGGCGGCGAACGCATGACCTTCGGCTCGCTCTACCTGATGAGCGGCCTCGAGATCACCATCATCGGCCTCGGCATCTTCGCCCTGCCGGAAGTGCTCGACCTTTTGCGTGGCAATTCGAGCATTTCGAGCACGGGCAAGCTCGGCCGCGGCTGGCTGGACGGCGTG
>CAMLOC010000237.1 GCA_946481465.1 uncultured Shinella sp.
CTGCGTGAGCACCTGGGGTGCTCACGCAGGAAGCCGGCGATGGTCGCCGCATTGCTGTTCGCCTTGTTGCCGCGCGCCTACCATCAATGGACCTACGAACTCGACGGCAAGGCCAGGTGCTGGAGGTGAACGGCGGCCAGCTCATCTGCTGAGCCCGCCCCGGTCAGGCGTTGACGTCGATGACGACGCGGCCCTTGACCTTGCCCTCGAGGATCCGGCCGGCGAGGTCCGGCAGGTCGGACAGCCGGTGCTCCACCGCCATCGCCTCCAGCTTGTCCATCGGCAGGTCGGCGGCGATGCGGTTCCAGGCATCGACGCGCTGGTCGTAGGGCCGCATCACCGAATCGATGCCGAGCAGGCTGACGCCGCGCAGGAGGAACGGGATGACGGTGAAAGACGGCACCGCGGCCCCGGCGGCAAGGCCGACGGCGGCGACCGCGCCGTCATATTTCATCTGCTTGAGCACCCGCGCCAGCATATCGCCGCCGACCGCATCGATGGCGCCGGCCCAGCGCTCCGATTCGAGCGGCTTGCTGCTCGCCTCCGCCAGTTCGCCGCGGTCGACGATGGTTTCGGCGCCGAGATCCTTCAGGTAGCCCGCCGTTTCCGGCCTTCCCGTCACCGCGGCGACCGAATAGCCGAGCCGCGCCAGGAGCGCGACCGCCACCGAGCCGACGCCGCCGGCCGCCCCCGTCACCAGCACTTCGCCCTTCAGCGGCGAAAGGCCGGCCTCCTCCAGCGCGATGACGGACATCATCGCGGTGAGCCCCGCCGTGCCGATCGCCATGGCCTGCCGGGTCGAAAGCTCCTCGGGCAGCGGCACCAGCCAGTCGGCCTTGACCCTTGCCCGCGTCGCATAACCGCCCCACCAGACCTCGCCGACCCGCCAGCCGGTCAGCGCCACCCGGTCGCCCGGCCGGTAGCGCGGGTCGTCCGAGGCTTCGACCGTGCCGGCGAAATCGACGCCCGGCACATGCGGGAAGGTGCGAACCAGGCCGCCCTTGCCGGTGATGCAGAGCCCGTCCTTGTAGTTGAGCGTCGAATATTCGACGGCGACGGTGACGTCGCCGGCCGGAAGCCGCGCCTCGTCCAGTTCCCGGATCGACGCGGAGACCGCACCGTCCGCGCCCTTTTCGACCAACAATGCCTGGAACGTCATGGCTTCCTCCTCGTGCGCATCCATTCATGCCAGATATAGGGCGCAGGGCATTGGTGCCGCCACTGTTCTTTTGTATCAAGGGCGAGGAGGCCGGTTGCCGATGATAGACAAGCTCGAATATTTCATCGCGCTCGCCCGCGAAAAGCATTTCGCCCGGGCGGCGGAGGAGCTCGGCATCTCGCAGCCGACGCTTTCGGCGGCGATCCGCCAGCTCGAGGACCAGCTCGGCGTAATGCTGGTCGTGCGCGGCTCGCGTTACCAGGGCCTGACGCCGGAGGGCCAGCGCGTGCTGGAATGGGCGCGCCGCATCGTCGGCGACACCCGCACGATGCGCGAGGAGATGCGCGCGGCGCGCAAGGGCCTTTCCGGCCACATCCGCCTTGCCGCCATCCCCACGACGCTCGCCATGGTGCCGCGCATCACCGCCCCCTTTCAGGAAAAGCACCCGGACGTCACCTTCTCCATCCTCTCGACGACCTCGATCAAGATCCTCGGCCTTTTGGAAAACCTGGAGATCGATGCCGGCCTCACCTACCTTGAAAACGAGCCGCTCGGCCGCGTCACCAGCGTGCCGCTGCTGCACGAGCACTATTGCCTCGTCACCGCCCGCGGCACGCCCTTTGCCGATCGCAAGACGGTGACCTGGCAGGAGGCCAGCGGCGTTAGGCTTTGCCTATTGACCGCCGACATGCAGAACCGCCGCATCATCAACCGGCACTTCGCGGAGGCCGGCGTTTCGGTGGAGCCCTCGCTCGAGGCGAACTCGATGATCGTGCTGTTTTCCCATGTGCGCACGGGACGCTGGGCGAGCATCATGCCGCGAAATGTCGCAAAAACGTTCGGATTTCCTGACGAAATAAGTATAGTTTCGCTTGTCGATCCCGAGCCGCACCACACGGTCGGCCTCGTGGCGACCCATCGCGAACCCTTCACCCCTCTCGTCTCCGCCCTGCTGCACGAAGCGCGCGTGCTGGCGGAAAAGGGGATTGATTGATAGGATTTTCCTATCGACCAACGGCTTTGCTTTATTGACCCGTCGTCTCCCGGCTGAGAAGCTGCTAGAATGATCGCAGGGATCGACGGGGTTCCGGTTTTCGCCGAGCAGTTTCAAAGGCATCGGCGCCACGGACCCTTTTCGGCCTTGCGGTTCATTCGTGTGGGTTGGGAGGCCTGGCCATGAATGTGCACGTATCCGACAGCGATGTCGGCGCAAGAACGCTGGCGATCGTCGGCGAATTGAAGGGGCTCGAAGGGCCGCTTCTGCCCATCCTGCATGAAATTCAGGCGGAGTTCGGCTTTGTCCCGCAGGAAAGCTTGCCGGTGATCGCCCGCGAGCTCAACCTGTCGCGCGCCGAGGTGCATGGCGTCGTCACCTTCTATCACGACTATCGCGACCATCCGACCGGGCGGCATGTGCTGAAGCTCTGTCGCGCCGAGGCCTGTCAGTCGATGGGCGGGGACGAGCTGGCCGAGCGCGTCAAGGCGCTGCTCGGCATCGATTTCCACCAGACGACGCTGGACGGCGCCGTCACGCTCGAACCCGTCTACTGTCTCGGGCTCTGTTCCTGCGCACCCGCCGCGATGCTCGATGGCGAGGTGCATGGACGGGTCGATACGGATCTGGCGAAGGAACTCGTCGCGGAGGCACGCCGATGACCGTTCGCATCTATATTCCTCGCGATGCCGCGGCGCTGGCGCTCGGCGCGGACCGCGTCGCCAAAACCTTCTCCCGCGAGGCGGAGGCGCGCGGCCTCGACGTCACGATCGTGCGCAACGGCTCGCGCGGCATGCACTGGCTGGAGCCGCTGGTCGAGGTCGAGACGGCGGAAGGCCGCATCGCCTACGGCCCCGTCAAGCCCGCCGACGTGCCTGCCCTGCTCGATGCCGGCCTGCTGGACGGCAAGGCCCACCCGCTCTGTCTTGGCGGGACGGAAGACATTCCGTTCCTGAAGAACCAGACCCGCCTCACCTTCGCCCGCTGCGGCGTCATCGATCCCGTCTCGCTGCAGGACTACAAGGCCCATGGCGGCCTTCGCGGCCTCGAAAAGGCCATCGCGATGGCGCCGGCCGACGTCGTCAAGGAAGTCACCGACAGCGGCCTGCGCGGCCGCGGCGGCGCGGGCTTCCCGACGGGCATCAAGTGGAAGACCGTTCTCGATGCGCCGGGCGACCGGAAATACATCGTCTGCAACGCCGACGAGGGCGACAGCGGCACCTTCGCCGACCGCATGATCATGGAGGGCGACCCCTTCGTGCTGATCGAGGGCATGGCGATCGCGGGCATCGCCACCGGCGCCACCAAGGGCTACGTCTACACCCGCTCCGAATATCCGCACGCCATCGCCGTGATGAACGAGGCCGTCGCCGTCGCGCGCGCCGCCGGCGTGCTCGGCCCGTCCGTGCTCGGCTCGGGCAAGGCGTTCGACATGGAGATCCGCGTCGGCGCGGGCGCCTATGTCTGCGGCGAGGAGACGGCGCTGCTCAACAGCCTGGAAGGCAAGCGTGGCATCGTGCGCGCCAAGCCGCCGCTGCCGGCCCTGCAGGGTTTCCTGGGCTGTCCCACCGTGGTCAACAACGTCATCTCGCTCGCCTCCGTGCCGGTCGTGATGGACAAGGGCGCGGCCTATTACCGCGATTTCGGCATGGGCCGCTCGCGCGGCACCATCCCGATCCAGATCGCCGGCAACGTAAAGCATAGCGGGCTCTATGAGGCCGCCTTCGGCCTTACGCTCGGCGAGATCGTCGATGGCATCGGCGGCGGCACCGCCTCCGGCCGGCCGGTCCGCGCCGTGCAGGTCGGCGGCCCGCTCGGCGCCTATTTCCCGCGTGCGCTGTTCGACACGCCCTTCGACTACGAGGCCTTCGCCGCGAAGGACGGCCTCATCGGCCATGCCGGCATCACCGTCTTCGACGATACGGTCGACATGCTGAAGCAGGCCCGCTTCGCCATGGAATTCTGCGCTGTCGAAAGCTGCGGCAAGTGCACGCCCTGCCGCATCGGCTCGACGCGCGGCGTCGAGACCGCCGACAAGATCGCAAGAGGCATCGAGCCGGAGAAGAACCGCGAACTGCTCGCCGACCTCTGCAACACCATGAAGTTCGGTTCGCTCTGTGCGCTCGGCGGTTTCACGCCCTATCCCGTCATGAGCGCCATGACGCACTTCCCGGAAGATTTCTCGCCGGCGCCGATCGCCGAAGCAGCGGAGTAAGTCCATGTCCCTCGTTCCTGAAATCGACTTCGGCACCCCCGCCTCCCGCGCAGAAAAGATGGTGACGCTCACCATCGACGGGAACGAGATCACCGTTCCCGAGGGCACTTCCATCATGCGCGCCTCGATGGAGGCCGGCATAAAGGTGCCGAAACTCTGCGCCACCGACATGGTGGACGCCTTCGGTTCCTGCCGCCTCTGTCTCGTCGAGATCGAGGGCCGCAACGGCACCCCCGCCTCCTGCACCACGCCGGTGGCGCCCGGCCTTGTCGTCCACACGCAGACGGGCCGGCTGAAGGACATCCGCAAGGGCGTGATGGAGCTCTACATCTCCGACCACCCGCTCGACTGTCTCACCTGCGCGGCAAACGGCGATTGCGAATTGCAGGACATGGCCGGGGCCGTCGGCCTGCGCGACGTGCGCTACGGCTACGAGGGCGACAACCACGTCAAGGCGCGCAGCAACGGCGAGGCCAATGCCCGCTGGATGCCGAAGGACGAATCCAACCCCTATTTCACCTACGATCCGTCGAAATGCATCGTCTGCTCGCGCTGCGTGCGGGCTTGCGAGGAGGTGCAGGGCACCTTCGCGCTGACCATCGAGGGCCGCGGCTTCGACAGCCGCGTCTCGCCCGGCATGCACGAGCATTTCCTCGAATCCGAATGCGTCTCCTGCGGCGCCTGCGTGCAGGCTTGCCCGACGGCGACGCTGACCGAGAAATCCGTCATCGAGATCGGCCAGCCGGAACATTCCGTCGTCACGACCTGCGCCTATTGCGGCGTCGGCTGCTCCTTCAAGGCGGAGATGCGCGGCGAGGAACTGGTGCGCATGGTGCCCTGGAAGGACGGTCAGGCGAACCGCGGCCATTCCTGCGTCAAGGGCCGCTTCGCCTACGGCTATTCCACGCACAACGACCGCATCCTCAACCCGATGATCCGCGAGAAGATCTCGGACCCGTGGCGCGAGGTGACCTGGGAGGAGGCCTATGCCCATGTCGCCGCCGAGTTCCGCCGCATCCAGTACCAGTACGGCCGTGATTCGGTCGGCGGCATCACCTCCTCGCGCTGCACCAACGAGGAGACCTTCCTCGTCCAGAAGCTGATCCGCGCCGGCTTCGGCAACAACAATGTCGATACCTGCGCGCGCGTCTGCCATTCGCCGACCGGCTACGGCCTCGGCCAGACCTTCGGCACCTCGGCCGGCACGCAGAATTTCGACAGCGTCGAGCATACCGACGTCGTCATCGTCATCGGTGCCAACCCGACGGACGGCCATCCGGTCTTCGCCTCGCGCCTGAAGAAGCGCCTGCGCCAGGGCGCCAAGCTGATCGTCATCGATCCGCGCCGCATCGAGCTCGTCTCCTCGCCGCACATCAAGGCCTCCCATCACCTGCCGCTGAAGCCCGGCACGAACGTCGTCGTCGTCACGGCGCTCGCCCATGTCATCGTGACGGAGGGGCTCCATGACGAAAAGTTCATCCGCGAGCGCTGCGACTGGTCGGAATTCGAGGACTGGGCCGCCTTCGTCGCCGAGCCGCGCCACAGCCCCGAGGCAACCGAAGCGCTGACCGGCGTGCCGGCGGAAACGCTGCGCGCCGCCGCGCGCCTCTTCGCCACCGGCGGAAACGGCTCGATCTATTACGGCCTCGGCGTCACCGAACACAGCCAGGGCTCGACGACCGTCATCGCGATCGCCAACCTCGCCATGGCGACCGGCAATATCGGCCGCGAGGGCGTCGGCGTGAACCCGCTGCGCGGCCAGAACAACGTGCAGGGCTCGTGCGACATGGGCTCCTTCCCGCATGAACTGCCGGGATACCGCC
>CAMLOC010000238.1 GCA_946481465.1 uncultured Shinella sp.
CCATCACCGCTTCGGCCTGTTCCAGGTTCTGGAACAGGAACGGCAGGCCGAGCAGCGCGATTTCCGGCACGACGGCCGAGGTCGTGCCCTGCGAGTTCGCCGAGAAGGCGATCGTGCCGAGGCGCATGTTGGTGATGGTCTCGGCATCGTCGCCGAACTGGGCGGCGCCGCCGACATCGACCTGCAGCCGGCCCCCGGTCTTCTCCTTGACGATCTCAGCGAATTTCAGAGAGGCGACATCCTTGGGATTGCCGGCTGCTGCATTGTGGGAAACCTGGAATGTCTGGGCGTTTGCACTGCCGACGCAGAATGCGAAGGCTACGGCGGTCAACAGATGGCGAAATTTCATGTCACTCCTCCCTAAGGCGTGGGTTTCTATCCGCGAAAGGGAAGCCTCCGGTGCTGCATGCCGTCTCTCCAGCCTGAATGCCGACCTGCGGCAAGCGGATGGTGCGCCATGCAGCGGAACGTCCTCCTCGCCCGCTTCCATCAGCCTCGCCTATCTGGACGAAGGCGTCATCTAAGTTTTTCTAAACAACTTGTTCGAATAACTTAATTGATGGCCGGTTCTTTCCACGGCAGTAGTGGAGATCGTTGGCGCCGTGAAGCGCCGGACGAGACGGGAGGATCCATGACCATCCAGGCCACGACGGCGACGCTGTCGAACATGAGCCTTGCGCGCCGCGCTTGGGAAATCCGCCGCAAGGCCATCCGCATGGGCGAGGTGCAGGGGCAGGGCTATGTCGGGCAGGCGCTCGGCATTGCCGACGTTCTCTCGGTCTCCTATTTTCACGCGCTGGCATACCGGCCGGACGACCCGGAATGGGAAGGCCGCGACCGCTTCCTCCTCTCCATCGGCCATTACGCGATCGCGCTCTATTCCGCGCTGATCGAGGCTGGCATCCTGCCCGAGCAGGAACTCGAGACCTACGGGACCGACGACAGCCGCCTGCCGATGTCCGGCATGGCCGCCTATACGCCCGGCATGGAGATTACCGGCGGTTCGCTCGGCCAGGGGCTCGGTATCGGCGTCGGCATGGCGCTGGGCCTCAAGGCGAAGAAGAACCCGGCCTTCATCTACAATCTGATGTCCGATGGCGAACTCGGCGAGGGTTCGACCTGGGAAGCCGCCATGTCGGCCGCCCATCACAAGCTCGACAACCTGGTCTGCATCGTCGATTTCAACGACCAGCAGGCGGACGGCAAGTCGACGGAAATGCTTTGCTCGGAGCCGCTCGGCGACAAATGGGCCTCCTTCGGCTGGCACGTCCAGCGCGTCGACGGCAACGACATCGCCGCGCTGGTCGCCGCCTTCGACAATGCCCGCAACCTCAAGGAAGCAAAGCCCCGCGTCATCATCTGCGACACGGTCATGTGCAAGGGCGTGCCCTTCCTCGAAGAGCGCGAGATCACGCATTTCGTGCGGGTCGAAGCCGACGAGTGGCAGAAGGCCCTTGCCGTTCTCGACGCGAACCGGCCGGAATGAGGAGCAAAACCATGAGCGCAACACGCAGCTACGACCCGCATCGCAAATGGGAGCCTCGCACGCCGCCGAAGGCCGGCGAGGGCGGGCGCACCTCGGCGATGATCGCCTCTCTTGCGGCAGAAGGCTATGAGACCGTTTCCGCGCCGTTCGGCCATGCGCTGGTCGAGGAGGCGAGGAAGAACGAGCGCATCGTCGGCCTGACCGCCGATCTTGCGAAATATACCGATCTGCACGTCTTCGCCGAGGCCTTTCCCGAGCGCTTCTACCAGATGGGCATGGCCGAGCAGGTGATGATCTCGGCGGCCGCCGGCATGGCGCGCGAGGGTTTCATCCCGTTCGCCACCACCTATGCCGTCTTCGCCTCGCGCCGCGCCTATGATTTCATCGCCATGGCGATCGCCGAGGAATACCTGCCGGTCAAGATCGTCTGCGCCCTGCCGGGCCTGACCACCGGCTACGGGCCGAGCCATCAGGCGACCGAGGACCTCGCGATCTTCCGCGGGCTGCCGAACCTGACGATCGTCGACCCCTGCGACGCGATCGACGTGATGGAGGCGGTCCCGGCGATCACCGCGCATGACGGCCCGGTCTATATGCGCCTGCCGCGCGGCAAGGTGGCCTCCGTTATCCGCAGGCACTGCCCGGACTACCAGTTCGAGCTCGGCAAGGCCAAGCTTCTGCGCGACGGCAAGGACGTTCTCGTCATCGCCTCGGGCTTCATGACGATGCGGGCGCTGGATGCTGCCGTCGAATTGGAGGCGCAGGGCATTTCCGCGGCCGTGCTCCATTGCCCGACGATCAAGCCGCTCGACACGGAAACGATCCTCGCGGAAGCCGGCAAGGGCGGCCGTCTCGTCGTGACGGCGGAAAACCACACCAGGGTCGGCGGTCTCGGCGAGGCCGTGGCCTCGACGCTGCTGACGAACGGCGTGACGCCGTCCTTCCGCATGATCGGCCTGCCGGACCGCTTCCTCGACGCCGGCGCGCTTCCGACGCTGCATGACCGCTACGGCATTTCGACCGCCGCCATGATCACGCAGATCCGCGGCTGGCTCTGACACTCATTTCAACGGACAGGCGCCGCGGCGGGGCCGGGCGCAGACATCAAGGAGAAACGTCATGGGTACTGCTCTGCTGCAGGGCAAATTCGCTATCGTCACGGGCGCCGCTTCCAAGCGCGGCCTCGGAAAGGCCACGGCCAGGCTTTTCGCCGAGCATGGTGCGACCGTCGCCATCCTCGATCTTGATGAAGCCGCCGCGAAGGAGGCCGCCGCCGACCTCGGTCCGCAGCATGTCGGCATGGCCTGCAACGTCACCGACCTCGAAGGCGTGAAGAAGGTCTTCGACGCGCTGGCGGAGAAGTGGGGGCAGATCGACATCCTCGTCAACAATGCCGACATCACCCAGCCGCTGAAGATCATGGACATCGCACCGAAGAACTACGATGCGGTGCTCGACGTGAACCTGCGCGGCACGCTTTACTGCAGCCAGGCCGCCATCCCGCACATGCGTTCGCGCAAGGAAGGCAAGATCGTCAACCTGTCCTCGGTTTCCGCCCAGCGCGGCGGCGGCATCTTCGGTGGCCCGCACTATTCCGCCGCGAAGGCCGGCGTGCTCGGCCTCACCAAGGCGATGGCCCGCGAACTGGCGCCCGACAATGTCCGCGTCAACGCGATCTGCCCCGGTTTCATCGCGACCGACATCACCGGCGGCCTCTTGACCCCCGACAAGCTGGAGGAAATCAAGGCCGGCATCCCGATGGGTCGCGCCGGAACGGCGGACGACGTGGCGGGTTGCGCCCTGTTCCTCGCCTCCGACCTTTCGGCCTATGTCACCGGTTCGGAAGTCGACGTGAACGGCGGCTCGCTCATTCACTGAACCTGTCCGGCCGGCGCGCTTTCGGGCGCCGGCCGCATTTCGGGAGGACCCCATGAAACTGGGTTTGGGAAGCTATGCCTTCCGCTGGTCGATCGGCATCAAGGACCTGCAGCCGGCAAAACCGATGACGGCGATGGAGGTGCTGGAGATCGCCCACGATCACGGCCTGGCGCTCGTGCAATATGCCGACAATCTGCCGCTCGACCGGCTGACGCCGGAAGACCATCTCGCCCTCAAGGCGCGTGCCGACAGCTACGGCATGGCGCTCGAACTCGGCACGCAATCCTTCGACGCCGAGGAGCTGGCCCGCTATATTCCGATCGGCGAGCGTATCGGCTCGAAGATCCTGCGCGTGGCGCTCGATGCCGAGGATGCGCTGATCCCCGTGCCGGAACTTGCGGCCCAGATCCGCGAGCTCCTGCCGGACGGCAAGCGCGCCGGCCTTCGCTTCGCCATCGAGAACCATTTCAACTATCCATCCCCGCGCATGGTCGAGCTTCTCGATGCGGTGGCGGATGACGCGCTCGGCGTCTGCCTGGATGTCGCCAATTCCATCTGCGCCGGCGAATGGCCGATGACGACGGTCAGGATGCTCGCGCCCTATACGATAAACCTGCATCTGAAGGACTACGAGATCACGCCGGATCCCTATGGCGTCGGTTTCCGGATCCACGGAACGCCCCTGTCCGAGGGCAGGGCCGAGATCGGGGAGATCCTCGGCGCGCTCGCCCATTGCCCGGATGACATGAGCGTCATCCTGGAACATTGGCTGCCGCAGAGCGCCGATATGGAGGAAACGCGGCGGCTGGAACACGCGTGGCTCGGTCGCACCGTCGCCGCCGCCAAGCGGCTGGTGCCCGGCAACCACCGGGCCTGAGGCCATCCGCCAGGAAGTGACATCGCGGCCGGACCTGACCGGCGGCGGACGTTTGTGCGTCCGGCAGGAGGAGTTTGCCATGACGATCAAGACGAAGAAGCTCATCAATGCCCCCGAGGACATCATCCCCGAATTCATCGAGGGCCTTGTCGGGGCCTTTCCCGACCTTCTGACGGTCGAAGGTCCGACCGGCCGGGCCGTGGTGGCGCGGCATGGTCCGCGCGACGGCAAGGTGGGTATCGTCATCGGCGGCGGTTCCGGCCATGAGCCGGCCTTCGCCGGCTACGTCGGGCGCGGCCTTGCCGATGCCGCCGCCGTCGGCAACGTCTTCGCCTCCCCCTCGCCGCAGCAGATCCTCGACGCCGGGCGCGCCGCCGACGGCGGGGCAGGGGTCGTGTTCCTCTACGGCAATTATACCGGGGATGTCCTGAACTTCACCATGGCGGCGGAGGATCTGGCCGCCGAAGGCACCCCCGTGCGTCATATTGCGGTTACGGACGACATCGCCTCCGCGCCCTATGCGCGGCGGACAGAGCGCCGCGGGGTTGCCGGCGACTTCTTCGTCTTCAAATGCGCTGGCGCCGCCGCCGACCGGGGAGAACCGCTCGAGCGGGTGGAGGCGCTGGCGCGCCTTGCCAACGAGAACTGCCGTTCGATGGGTGTGGCGCTCGGGGCCTGCTCGCTGCCGCAGACCGGCACGCCGAATTTCGAGATCAGGCCGCAGGACATGGAAATCGGCATGGGGATTCACGGCGAGCCGGGCATGCGCCGCGCGCCGCTCGCCAGCGCCGACACCGTCGCCGACCTCCTGATGGAGCCGATCCTCGCCGAGCTCGGCCTTGGCGAGGGCGACCGGGTTGCCGTGCTTGTCAACGGGCTGGGCGCGACGACACAGCTCGAACTGTTCCTGCTTTTCCGCCGCGTGCGCCGCATTCTCGCGGAGAAAAACGTCGAGATCTACGCCCGGTGGGTCGGCGAATATGCGACATCGCTCGAAATGGCCGGCGCCTCGGTGACGCTGCTCAAGCTCGATGAAACACTGGTTTCGCTGCTCGATCATCCCTGCCGCACCCCGGCGCTGACGGTCGGCGCAGAGCCTGCTCCCCCGGCCGGCGCGACGCGCAGCGCACGGCAGGTGCGGGCGGCAAAGGCAACGGCCGTGCAGGACCGGGCCTCTCTCGAGACGAGCGGAAGCATCACGCCGGAAGGCTTTCGCGCCATGATGGCCAACATTGCCAAAGCCATACGGCAGAACCGGGACTGGCTCTCCCAGCTAGACGGCGTCATCGGCGATGGCGACCACGGCATTACCGTGGATATCGGCTGGACGGCGGTGACCGCTGAATTATCCGGGCTGTCTCCCGATGCAACGATATCCGAGACCTGCCATGTGATGGCCCAGGCATTTCTGAGCGCAGTCGGCGCATCGTCGGGGCCGCTCTATGCCGGCGCGCTCCAGAGCGCGGGCGCCGCCGTTTCCGAACGGTTGAATCTCGACGGGCCGGCGATCGCCGCCTGGATCGATGGCATGAGCAACGGCATCCTCGCCCGCGGCGGGGCGAAACCGGGTGACAAGACCATGCTTGACGCATGGGTGCCGGCGGCCAAAGCTGCGATCGCGGCCGCCGACAAAGGGGCAGATGAGAGGGCCGTGTTGAAGGCCGCGGCCGCGGCAGCCCGCGCCGGCATGGAGCATACGGCGGAACTCGAAAGTCGAAGGGGACGTTCGGCCAAGCTGGGCGCGCGTTCGCTTGGCCATCTCGATCCTGGCGCCGCCTCCGCAGCCATTGTCCTGGCCGCGATGTCGGAGGCTTGAATGGCCCGGCCGGCATTCCGCTTTTCGCCGGCAACCGCCGGGTTTCCTTTCTTTGATATTGAACGGCGATTCAATATGTATTGACTCTCGATTCAAAATCTCCGTAGCTTGCACGATCGGAACCCCCGTGGAAC
>CAMLOC010000239.1 GCA_946481465.1 uncultured Shinella sp.
CGCCCGCGCGGCGCAGGTCCTTCAGTAGCGTCAGCCCGCTGCCGTCCGGCAGGCGCAGGTCGAGCAGGATCAGCTCGTAGCCGACCGCCGCCGTCGCCGTGCGGCCGTCCTCGAGCGTCTGCATCCAGTCGGCGGCATGGCCGAGCCCCGCCACATAGTCGCGCACCGCCTCGCCCAGAACGGCATCATCCTCGATCAGCAGAACCCGCAAGCGCCCGTCTCTCCGCATACCGGCGGCGCGCCCGAAGGCCCGAACGCCGCCGTCCGAATCCGGAGGATACATGGGGAAAGCCGGGCTTGCCATCGCCCATCCGCTCAGGACAGCGCGCCGAGCCGGCAGGAGCCCATGAGGTCGAGCGCGGGGTCGCGCACCCCGGTCTCCACCCGCATCATGCCAAGCACGGTGTGGAAGAGCACGTCATGCGATTGCGGCTTGAGCGTCTCCGCATCGAGGCAGGCGCCGGAATAGGCGGCCTTCGCATCCTTGCCGAGCCAGAGCACAAAGGGCACGCGGGTCTGCTCGCCCGGCGCGATCATATAGGGCGCGCCGTGCAGGTAGAGGCCGAGTTCGCCGAGCGATTCGCCGTGGTCGGACATGTAGAGCATCGAGACGTCGAGGTTATCTTCCACCGTCCGCAGCCGGTCGATGATGCCGGCGAGGATATGGTCGGTATAGGCGATCGTGTTGTCATAGGCGTTGACGATCTCCTCGCGCGTGCAATCGGAAAACTCCGTGCGGCGGCAGTCCGGCGTGAAGCGGCGGAACTCCTCCGGATAGCGCAGGAAATAGGACGGGCCGTGGCTGCCGATCTGGTGCAGCACCAGCACCGTGTCCGTCTTCACCGCGCCGAGCCGGGCATCGAGGGCGTCGAGCAGCACCTGGTCCCGGCATTCGCCGCCCGAACAGTCGCGCGGATTGCCGCCTTCGACCAGCGAGCGCTCCGTCACGCGGGCGGCGATCTTCTTGCTGCCGGTATTGTTGTCCCACCATTCGACGGCGATGCCCGCATGGGCGAGCACGTCGAGCAGGTTCTCGCTCTCCAGCCCCTTGCGGTGCGTGTAGTCGGCGCGGGTGTAGACGGAGAACATGCAAGGCAGCGAGACGGCCGTCGCCGTGCCGCAGCTCGTCGTGTCGGCGAAATAGCGGATATCCTTCGTCTTCAGTTCCGGATTGGTCTTCCGCCCGTAGCCGCCGAGCGAGAAATTGGCCGCGCGCGCCGTCTCGCCGGCGACGACGACCATCAGCCGCGGCTTGCGCCCGGCGAGGGGAACGTCGTCGATGCGGGCATCCGTGCCGAGCGGAGCGGCGATAAGGTTGCGATCCGCCGACTGGCCAGCGGCGAACTGAACGGCGGTGACGAGCGGCACGAAGGGGTTCAGCGTCTGGAACCAGTCGTGATGCGCCCTGACGGTGGCAGCGTAGACGCGGGCATGGGACAGGCCCGCGACCAGCGCGATGAGCAGCGCGGGCAGGATGACGGCGAGATTGGCGCGCAGCTTCCAGAAGAAGGTGTTGTGGCGGACCTTCACCCACAGGAGAAGCGCCGAGGGCAGCAGGCCGTAGAGCAGCATGTGCAGGACGAGGCCCGGCGTGAGGAGGTGCCCGGCCTCCGCGCTGTTCGTCTCGGCCGCGTTGCGGATCATCTCGCGGTCGATGATCACGCCGTAGCGGTCCATGAACCAGGCGCCGGCCGCGGCCGCCAGGATGAGCAGGATGAAGAGCGGTTTCATCGCATATTTCAGCGAGACCGCGACGCAGAACGCGATGTAGAGGCAGGCGACGCCGACGGCGATGGACAGGAACGTGGTCGGCCGCCCGTCGAGATAGAGCCAGCCTTTCGACCAGAAGCTGCGGTTGGTCAGGGCCAGCAGGTAGAGCGCCGTCAGGACGCTGACGGCGATGCTGCCGAGCTGCGGCCGCCGGAAAGCGGCAAGGCCGGCCTTGCCGGTTGTCTCGCGCATCGGATGTCCTTTCGAGATCGCCTCGCAGCCCGCGGGGCTGCCGTTCCGCGCCTCCCTGCCCCGCGAAACTGACAGCCGCCTGAACGGCGACGGCAGCCGCGTTCAGCGCCGCGTCAGCTTGGCGGCGGACAAGGCGTCGGTTCGACTGTGAGGTGATGCGTGAAATCGAGGCTGATGCACCCGGGGCGACTGTTCGTGGCGGCCCTTGTCGTCCTGGTTCTGGCGATCCCGCTTGCCCGGATGCACGGTCCCCGGCCGCACGGCCAGGACCTGCGGCAGGCGCTGATACTGCGTGCCGGGTGAAAAATCTGATTGCATTTTGCAATCAGATTTGCGACAACATCCGCAGACGCGGAGGTTGCCATGAAACCCGTTCTCTACGCCCATCCCTTTTCCAGCTACTGCCAGAAGGCGCTGATCGCGCTTTATGAAAACGGCACCGATTTCGATTATCGCCTGCTCGACCACAAGGATCCCGAAACGCTGGCGGATTTCGAGAGGCGCTGGCCGATCAAGCGCTTCCCGATCCTCGTCGACGGCGACCGGACGATCATGGAGGCGAGCATCGTCATCGAATATCTCGGGCTCCATCATCCCGGGCCGGTAAAACTCATCCCCGACGATCCGACGGCGGCGCTCGAGGTGCGCATGCTCGACCGCTTCTTCGACAACTACATCTCGACGCCACAGCAGCGGATCGTCTTCAACGCCATCCGGCCGGAGGCGGAGCGCGACCCCTACGGCGAGAAGGACGCGCGCGACATGCTGGAGCGGGCCTATGCCTGGCTCGACACGCATATGGACGGCCGGACCTGGGCCGTGGGCGACAGCTTCACGCTGGCCGACTGCGGCGCCGCCCCCTTCCTGTTCTATGCGGACTGGACGCATGCCATCGCCCCGGCCTTCGCCCATGTGCACGCCTATCGCAGGCGCCTGCTCGCCCGCCCCTCCTTCGCGCGCGCCGTCAACGAAGCCCGGCCCTTCCGGAAATTCTTCCCCCTCGGGGCGCCGGATCGCGATTAGGGAGACGCCGAGCGGCTAGTCGGCGCGGCAGTGCCGCCGGTCGTCGGCGGTGGCCTCGCCCGCGATGCCGGTGACGACGAGGACCGGCAGGCTCTGGCGCCGGCCGGCGATCTCCTGCTCGCGATCCTCGACATGGCCGCGCAGCACCAGGCGGCCGGAATAGAGCGCGTCCGCCTCGGCGATGCGCTGCCGGTCGCCCTCCGCAAGCCCGCCGATATCCGGGGAAACGCCGCGGTATTCCGCGCCGCTGTCGAGATTACGGATGGTGGAGGACGGGCACGGCGCCATCACGCAGCGAAGACCGTTGTCGCAGACGACATAGCGCCCCTCCGCCGCGGCGAGCGGCGCGGAGAACAGGGACAAGGCCAGAAACGGCAGGGCGAGGGTTCGAAGGCGCATGCGTCATCCTCCCCGGGGAATGCGGCCAAATCGCGTTACTTGCGGCCGTCCCGCTCGCGTTGCATCTCGGCCAGGCCGCGGATGGCATCCTGCCGGCCGGTCTCGCCGAGCGCCTCGAACAGCCGCATGGCGTCCGTGCGCATGCCGAGATTCTTGTAGGCATAGGCGCGCAATACCATCAGGTCCGCCGGCTCGGCATGGAACTGGCGGCGCTGGTCGAGGAAGACCAGCGTCTCGCGGTAGCGTTGCGCACGGAAGCTGCTGACGGCCCGGTCGCCGAGGATCGCGGTCTGCAACTCGGCGACACGGCCCCGGTCGAGCCTGGCCTTGGTGGCGGAGACGGCGGCATCGCTCGTCAGCCCGGCGCGCAGATAGGCTAGGCTCTGGCCATAGGCGGCATCGCTGCGCGTGCGGCCGCCGCCGGCCAGCGCCGCCTCGAAGGCCTGCGCGGCCTCCAGCGGCCGGTTGATCTCCATCAGGCACCAGCCGAGCGACAGTGCGCTTGCCGCCGGAAGGCCGCTCGGATCGCGCGTCGTGCGGCAATCGACGGCGCCTTGCGCCCGGCGCGCGCCACGCTGCGGCTTCAGGGCAACCGCCTCGACCGCTTCACGCGCCGGCACGCGGCCCTCGGTTCGGACGACCCGCGCCTGCCGCTCGCGCCGCGCGGGCGCGGCCTCCTTGCTCGTATCGCGTTCGCCGAGCAGCGCGATGCGCTCGGACCGCTCGGCCCAGGCCTCCTTGACGGCGGCAAGGCCGGCGCGATCCTCCAGCCGCAGCCGCGCCACGCCGAGCCCATAGGCGGCGGGCTCGTAGTCAGCCTTCCAGGCCAGCACCTGCGAGAACCATTCCTCCGCCGTTTCCGGCTGGTCCATGGCGAGCGCGTACCAGCCGAACTGCTCGCCGGTCTCGGGATGCTTCTCCTCCAGCGTCGCCTGCGCGATGCGGCCGAGCACCTTGGCATCGAGCTTTTGCGGCGGATCGAGCGCCAGGAGGTTGGTGGTGGCGGCAAGATAGGTCTGCATCGCCTGGTCCGAGGTCGTGCGCCAGGCATACATCACATCCTCCGCCTCGCCGGGCATCTTGCGCGCCAGGAGGATGAGGGCGAGGCCCTGCGAGGCCGAGGCGGAATCCTCGACGGCGCGCGCCTTGCGGAAGAAGGGTTCAGCCCGCGCGTTCTGCTCGCGGCGCAGATGATACCAGCCGAGCAGCAGCGCGTCGGAGGCGAGCCCCTCATCCGCCACCAGTTTCTCCACGAGCGTCAGATAGGCAGGTGCCACGGTGATCGTCGCATCCTCGTCGCCCTCGCCGACGAAACGGCGGGCGAGATCGTTGCGGATCGCGTCGAACTCCTTGACGCCGTCGGCACCGGTACGCTCGCGCGCGATGAGATCCTGCATGTCGGCATAGCCGAGCAGGGTCGAAGCCTTCTGCACGGTGGCGACACGGACCGGCCCGTCCGAGCAATTGGCGAGCATATAGCCGTAGGCATCCTTGGCGCGCTGCACGCGCTTGGTCTTCACGAAGGCCTCGGCGACGCGCCAGAGCACGTCCGCATCCGAGCAGGTGAGCAGGCTCGGCGTTTCCGCGCCGAGACGCACGACGTCCTCGCTGCGCCCCGCATTGGAGGCGGCCACCAGTTCGGCCCGCTTTTCCGCCACGTCGAGGCGGTCGACAAGATCGGCCGGCGGCGTCCATTGCGGATCGTCCTGCTGGCGCCTGGCGATGGCCGCGCGCACGTCCGCATAGCGGGACTGGGCGTAGAGCGCCCACATCTCCTCGAGCTGCCGATCCTCGTTGACCGGCACGGCGAGCGGGTTCTCCGGCGGTATCCAGGTGGGATAGAGCGTGCGCAATCGCGCGATCTCGGCGTTCAGCCGGGCGGTGTCGCCGCGGGCCGCGAAGTAGCGCAGCGCGCTTTCGTCGACCGCCGGCTTGCTCTCGGCGGGCGTCTGCTGCCTGGCGGTGTCGACCGTCTGCGCCTGCGCCGTCTCCAGGCGCGGCTGCTTCGTCAGGGTGGAAGGGATTTCGTCCGCGCGGCGCACGGCGTCCTCGCCCGCTCCCGCGCCAAGACGCGGCAGGCCGCTCGCCAGTTCGTCGGGCACGCCGAAGGACACGCCTGCGACGCTGGCCGCGCCGGCGGAGACGAGGACGAACGCCACGAGGATCGATTTCATCCCGAATTTCCCTCGGTCCACCACTGCCACCACAGCGCCGCGCGTCGATCATGACGCGCAAGGGACGCTGCAACGCTTGAAATCCGCCCCGCCCGGTAAACGGCGCGACATGCCGTCCGGTCCCCGGGAAGAGCCGATCAGTCCCGATAAAACCCCGATAGGGTTAACCGATGGTAAACGCGCCCTCAGACACCCCTGCCGAACCGGCGCAACAGGCCGGATGTGGCGATGCCGAGCAGGATCGACAGCACGCAGAACACCACCGCATAGGCGAGGATATTCGAGGAAAGCCAGTTCGCCGCGACCAGCCGCATGTTGGAGAAGGTCCAGGGCTGCGTCGCCACGAACCGGGTGCGGTTGACGGGCCGCGTGTCGAGCGCCTCCACATCCTTGCTGTCCAGGCTGGCATAGCCCTCGATCTGCTGCCAGCGCTCGTTCTGCGCGATCGCCACCATGCCGGCCTTCAGGTCCGCGCCCGTCGGTGCGGAGAGCACGGTCCAGGTCGCACCCTCGTCGGGGCTGTCGCCCTGCGCCACCAGGAAGCGCGCCGTGTCGGCGGGCGCCACGAGCGGCTCTTCACCCGGCAGCAGGCGGAGCGAG
>CAMLOC010000240.1 GCA_946481465.1 uncultured Shinella sp.
CCGATGGCGCGGGCCAGGCCGCGAAGATCTGCAACAACATGATCCTCGGCATTTCCATGATCGCCGTCGGCGAGGCCTTCGCGCTGGGCGAAAAGCTCGGCCTGTCCCACCAGGCGCTGTTCGACGTCGCGTCGGCGTCGTCCGGTCAGTGCTGGTCGCTGACGTCCTATTGCCCGGTGCCCGGACCCGTTCCGTCCTCGCCCGCCAACAACGATTATAAGCCGGGTTTTGCCGTCGCCCTGATGCTGAAGGACCTTCTCTTGTCCCAGGAGGTCGCCGATGCCTGCGGCGCCGCGACGCCGCTCGGCGCAGCGGCCGCGCGACTGTACGAGACCTTCGAGAAGGACGGGAACGGCGGCCGGGATTTCTCCGCCATCATCGAGATGCTGCGGAAGGCATAGGACCGCCGACGGGATTTGCGGCGGGAAACATCGCCGCGGTTAATCCTTTGATAACCGTCTGCGGCCCCTATTCGGGATGCGCCGGACATTGCCCGGCGCACCTTTCCACGCCGGATTCCTGGAGGAAGCATGTCCCTTGCCCGCTCGATCCTCGTGGCGCTGGTCGCCGCCCTTGGCGCCACGCCGTCCTTTGCACAGCCTTCGCTGGTCAAGAAAATCGACGACTGGGGCGTCTATTCCTATGCCAGCCGCGGCAAGGAGCGCTGCTATGTCCTGACGATGCCGCGCAGCCTGTCGCCCTCCAACGTCAACCATGGGAAAAACTATCTCATGGTCCTGCGCTCGCGGGGGGAGGCGGCACACTGGGTGCCGCAAGCCAAATTCGGCTACAGGATCGATGCGAAGGCCGGCGTGACGGCCCGCGTCGGCGACAAGACCTTTCACATGACGCCGAGAGGCAACACGGCCTGGACCTTGAAGGAAAGCCGCGAGGGCGAACTGGTCAAGGCCATGCGCGACGGCGCTTCGCTCGTCGTCGAGGCGACCTCGGCGCGGGGAACGGAAACCCGCTACGTCTTCTCGCTGGCCGGCGTCACCGCGGCGCTCAAGCGTGCCGCGGATTGCCGCTGAGAACCCCCGATGAGAATGCGCAAGACGGCCTGCCTCTCCCTGTCTCTCCTTGCCGGCGTGCTGGCGGGGGTCTGGATGACGGGTGGCGTCCCGGCCGCCGCTGCGGGCCCGATATCGGGCTACACGCTCGGCCGTTCCACGGGATATCCGATACCGCGGTTCGTTTCGCTGAAGTCGAAAAAGGCGCGCATGCGTGTGGGGCCGTCCACCAATTACAGCATTCTGTGGATCTACCAGCGCGCCGGCACGCCGCTCGAGATCATCGGCGAATGGGGCAACTGGCGGCGCGTGCGCGACGATGCCGGCACGAGCGGCTGGATGCATTCCGCCCTGTTGTCCGGCAGGCGGACGGCGGTCGTCGCGCCCTGGCTCAAGACCAACGTGCCGCTGGTCAGGGGACCGGCGCGCGCTTCCGGCGAGATCGCCCGCATGCAGCCGGGCGTTCTCCTCGACATCCGCGGCTGCGACGGTTCGTGGTGCCGCGTCGCCACGCGCCGCCAGGCGATCGGCGGCTATGTCGCGCAGGACAAGCTCTGGGGCGTCTATCCGGGGGAGACGATAGAATAGCGCCGGACGGCCGCGTTCACCGGGCCGCTCACGTCTCGCCGTCCCCCGCGCGGCAGGCCGGCAGCCGGACGATGAATTCGGCGCCCGGCCCCTTTCTGTCCGAAAGGCGGAGTTCGCCGCCGAAGCGGTTGACGATCTTCCGGCTGATCGGCAGGCCCAGGCCGACGCCGCTCGCCACGGCGGCATTGCCGCGGAAGAATTTCCGGAAGATGCTTTCGCGGTGGTCCGCGTCAATGCCGGGGCCGTTGTCACTGACGCGCGCCTCGTAGTCGGCGCCCCTTCGCGAAGCGGAGACCACCACTTCCGGCGCCGGGTTCGGATTGTGCTTGATGGCATTGGAGATCAGGTTGATGAAAACCTGCGTCAGGCGGTCGCGGCTGCCCATGACCCGCAGGTTGCGGGTCCGCCGGCCACGCCGGATCTTCGCGCCGGCCGCACGCGCCAGCGGCTCGCAGGTCTCGACGGCATGGTCGATCGCGGCCTCCGGATCGAAGGCCTCCTCCTCCCAGGCCTGTTCGCCGGGGTCCGGCGTGTTGAGGTCGAGGATGCCGTCCAGGAGACGGGTCAGGCGGAAGCTCTCCGACTGGATGATGCCGAGGAAATGCAGCTTGCGCGGTTCGTCGAGATCCCTGTGCTCGAGCAGGATCTCGCTGAAGGAGCGGATCGAGGTCATCGGCGTGCGGACCTCATGGCTGACCTGGCTGAGGAACTCGTCCTTGCGGATATCGATTTCGCGCAGCTGCTCGTTCGCCTTCGCCAATTCGGCGGCCGTCGCCTCGACCTGCCGCGATTTGCGTTCGAGTTCGGCCGAGTAGGCGCGGATCTGCTCGGCCTCGCCGGCGAGCCGCTTCAGCTCCTCCACGCCGATCGTCTCGCTCGTCACGACCTGCGAGACGAGGGAGCGGGCCGAGGCGGCCCCGACATTGGCGGCAAGCCGCGCCTCCACCATCGAGATGAGCTCGTCGCTGGCGATCGAGGACCGTTCGTGGTTGTCTTCGTCCTGGAACAGCCGGATCGTCTCCTCCGGCCCGAGGATGCGGCCGGCGACCTGCCGCAGATCCGAAACGCGGGCGGTGCGGCGGATCACGCTGAGCTCGCTCTCGGTCTGCCGCCGGAAGACGTCGATGAAGAGCGTCGCCTGTACCCGGGCGAGCGGTGTGGGCTCCGTCAGCAGGGACACGCCGATGAAAAGCACGACGTTGATCGACATGCTCCAGAAAAGGGCATGCACGAGCGGATCGAATTCGGTGAGGCCGAACAGGGCATGGGGTTTCAGCCAGAACCAGCCGAAGGGGCCATGCTCGATGGCCTCGGCCGACATCAGGAACGAGCCTTCGAAGCTCGGCAGGAAGAGCGTGTAGCACCACGCGATGAACCCTGCCGACAGGCCGGTGACGGCGCCGGCCTGCGTGGCGCGGCGCCAGTAGAGGCCGCCGACGAGGCTCGGCAGGAACTGCGCCACGCCGCAGAACGAGATCAGCCCGATGGCCGCGAGCGCGCCCGACGTGCCGCTCAGCCAGAAATAGACGAAGCCCAGCATGATGATGACGCAGATGTTCACCCGCCGCACCCGAAGGATGAAGCTGCGCGTCGTCGAGCCGCCGGCGGAGGCGTGGACCAGGCCGAGCCCGACGGCGATCGGCATGACGATATGGTTCGATATCATCGTCGAGAGCGCGATGGAGGAGACGATCACCATGGAGGTTGCCGACGAGAAGCCGCCGAGGAAGGCAAGCAGCGCGATCGCGTCCTGGCCGGCGGTGAGCGGCAGCGTCAGCACGAACAGGTCCGGGTCCGAGCCCTGCGGCAGGAACCGCAATCCCGCAATCGCGATCGGCAGGATGAAGAGGCAGATCAGGAAGAGGTAGAGCGGGAACAGCCAGGAGGCGGTGCGCAATTGCTGCTCGGAAGTGTTCTCGACCACGGTCACCTGGAACTGGCGCGGCAGGCAGATGACGGCGGCGCCGGCAAGGAAGCACAGGGCGACCCAGCGCGTGCCGAAGCTGTCGGCATTGGAAAGGCTGACCGGCGCATTCTCGAAGACGGCGGCCGGCGTGTCGGCCAGCGCGAAGACCACCCAGACGCCGACGGCGACAAGGGCGCAGAGTTTTACCAGGGCCTCCACCGCGATGGCGGCGATGACGCCGTGGTGGTGCTCGTTGACGTTGATGTTGCGCACCCCGAACAGGATGGAGAAGACGCAGAGGCCGACCGCGACCCAGAAGGCCGTGACGAAATCGGGCGCCAGCTCGACGCTCGCGGCGACGACCGCGCCGGCCGGGAAGGTGATCACCTGGAAGCTCGATGTCAGGGCCTTCAGCTGCAGGGCGATGTAGGGGGTGGTGCCGACCAGGGCCATGACGGTGATCAGCACGCCGAGGGTCGGGCTCTTGCCGAATCGCGCGGAAACGAGGTCGGCAATGGAGGTCGTGTTGTAGATGCGCCCGATGGTGACCAGCTTGCGCAGGAAAAGCCACCAGCCGGCGAAAACGACGACGGGCCCGAGATAGATCGTCACGAACTCCGCGCCGCTGCGCGCCGCCGAGCCGACCGCGCCGAAGAAGGTCCACGACGTGCAGTAGATCGAGATGGAGAGCGTGTAGACGAGCGGCGAGGACAACCAGCCCGACGGATCGCGCGAGGCCTTGCGGTCTCCGGCGAAGGCGACGAGAAACAGCAGCGACACATAGGCAAGGCAGACGAAGACGACCAGATTGACCGGCAGCATGGTCTATGGTCGCCCGGTCGTGTCGGGGCGCTCCTGCGGATCGTCGGCGGGCGCCTGGTGCGCATGGCGGGCGACAATGGCGGCGACCACGATGGCGACGGCCCAGACGGCGAAGATATAGACGACGATCAACGGAATGCCGCCGATGAGGGCGGGCGTGGCGAATATCCGGATCAGCGGCGGTATCAGCAGCAATGCCGTGGCTATCGGGAGGAGGACGGCGAGGTCCCGGAAGCCCTGGCCGTCGGATTGCCTGGCTTTCACGTCACCCTCCCGTGAGCTGGCGGACCCGGTCGAGGACGTCGGCGTTGGAGAAGGGCTTGGTGATGAAGGCCGTGGCGCCGGTCGTTTCGGCCGCCTTGCGGTCGGCGGCCTGTCCCTTGGCGGACAAAACGATCACCGGCAGGGCCTCGAGCGCCTTGTCGGAACGCACCGAACGCAACACGTCGAGCCCGCTGATCCCGGGCAGCATGAGGTCGAGGATCAGCGCCGAATAGGCGTGCCTGCGCAACTGCCGGAGCGCTTCCGTCCCGTCCGGCGCGGTGTCGATGTCGAAAT
This sequence comes from uncultured Shinella sp., assembly GCA_946481465.1. The sequence goes on from CAMLOC010000240.1 coordinate 4,885, forward strand.
CGGCGCGCTGCAGGATGAAGCTCAGGGATTCCATGATGTTCGGATCATCCTCGACGATGAGCACGCGTGTCCTCGACAATGCCCCGCGACCTCCCCTTCACTCAGCATTCTCGTTTCATCCTATACGCATTGCGCGCCGGCGGGATACCCTTTTGTTGCCGCTCACGCGAAGAGGTGCGCCTCCTGGCGATGGCCGCAGGCCGGCCGCGGACACAGGCGGCAGGAGGTGCCGACGGGCAGGATCGCCTTCGGATCGCTGCGATCGATCCCGTCGCCATAGACGACGCGCCACGCCTCGGAGGCGGAACAGACCAGCATGACCGACAGCAGGCGCCGCGGGGTCGTCATCGACTGGGGCATTTTCTCGACCGCCCGGGCGATGAACAGGAAACGGTCGCCGGACGGCAGTTCGCCGAGCGACCGCACCGCCGTTCCCGGCGCCTGGAAGGCCGTATAGATCACCCAGAGCGGACAGGCATTGCTGTGGCGCGGTAGGGGGAGGCGCGGCAAGGGAAGCCGCTTGGTGACGTAGCCGGACGGGTCGGACCGCATGAAGGCGAACCGCACGCCTTCGGCGCCCGGGCGGCGCAGCGTCGCGAGGCGGTGCGCGACCTGTTCGTAGGACACGTCGAACATCCGCGACAGGAGGTCGAGATCGTAGCGGGCGCGCTCGGCGGCGGCGAGGAAGGCGTCGTAGGGCATCAGGATCGCCGCGGCGACATAGGCATGCAGCGCCGATGCCGCAAAGGAGCGCGCTTCGGCAGAGACGAGGGCGGGATGGGCGGCGACGAGAGCCTCGATCGCCGGCCGCGCCGCGGCGGCGGAAGCCTCCTTCGCCAGGCGGAAACGCCGGGACTGGACGGTTTCGGCGTCCGGCTCCTCCCAGGGCCGGCGCGGCGGAGCGGGATGCGCGTCGTGCTCGTGCCGGCGCAGGTACTCGGCCGCGACCTCCTCGAGGGCCGGGAAGTAATTGTCGGATTCCAGCATGAAGGCGTCGACCTGCTCCGTCGACGTGCCGGAGGTCACGCGGACCTCGGGATTGTCGAAGAACTGCGCCAGTGACCGTGCGGCATGCGACAGCTTCTCGCTGTCGGCCGCGATGATCTCGATGAAGCGGGCCTGCTCGGCCGGCTTGAGCTGGTCGTATTTCTCGAGGATTTCGGCGGCCGAGCGGACGGCCGTCACGCTGGTCAGGATCCGGTGGACGTTCTCGCTGAGGAACGGATCGCGGTTCAGCCGGTCGGCGAGG
>CAMLOC010000241.1 GCA_946481465.1 uncultured Shinella sp.
CAAGGCCAAGGCGCTACCCCCGACGGCGGGCAACGTCATTAATATCATGGATGCCCTACGCCGGAGTATCAAGGCCGAAGTCGAGGGCAAGTAGCTCAGTCCTTCGCCTTGCCTGTCTTCAGCGGCGCCGCCGCCTTCCGGAAATCCGCCCGGGGATCGGCGGTCAGTGCCTGAAGACGCGTCGGCGTGTTCTCCACGGTGAAATATGCCGAGCCGGTATCGGCGTTGATCTCATGCAGCCAGCGTGTGCCGGCCGGCGGCGCGGCGGCGCGGCGGCAAGCGTCGCCAGCGTCGGCGGTAGGAAATCCGGTAGCTTAGCCTTGCGTGCGCCCTTGATGCCTGAAGGATCGGGTGCCTCGACGGCCGGTTCTTCCTGGTTTTTTGACTTTGCCTCGGTCGTTTTCTTCGAGGATTTAGGGATGCGGCCAGTCTTCGAGGACCAGCCGGGTTCTTCTTTGGCGACGTCTTTGATATCTCTGCCCGTCTCGACCGATTCCGGCCGCTCGTCGAGCAAGTCGTCCTCGTCCTCGTCCTCCACCGCAGCGAACTCGTCGTTACCCTTGATCAATAGCCAGTTTTCGCGCTTCTCGCCGGGTTTGCCGTGCATGCGCACGAGATGCCAGCGGCCATGCAGTTTCTGGCCGTCGAGCGTGAATTCCATGTGCCCCTTGGCATAGGCTCTCCGCGCGTCACCGATCGGCTCCCAGGTGCCGCGGTCCCAGACGATGACGGTGCCGCCGCCATATTCGCCCTTGGGGAACGTACCCTCGAAATCGCCATAGGCCAGAGGATGGTCCTCCACATGCACGGCCAGCCGTTTTTCGCTCGCACCAGACTCGGGCCGCGTGTTACCGCCCAGTTCTTGAGCACGCCATCCATTTCGAGACGGAAATCGTAGTGCAGCTGCGTCGCATCGTGCTTCTGGATGACGAAACGGTGGCCGCTCCTGCGCGCCTTGCGGCCGCGTGGCTCGGATGTGGTCTTGAAGTTCCGTTTTGCCGGTAGGTGTCCAGCGTCGCCATCCTCACCCTGCCTTGCGGCGGCCTGCCGCTGTCTTGCCTGTTGCTGCAGGCTTCTTCACCTTACGCTTGGCCGGTGTCTTATCCTTGCCGGCACTCTGTAGCAGGGCCTCCATGAGGTTTATGACCTTGCCCTCGGGCTTCGGCCGCGCGGGTTTGATCTTACGGCCCTCGATCTTGGCCTTCACTACCACGGCCAGGGCGGCATCATAGCGGTCATCAAATTTCCTGAGATCAAAACGGCCGCTCTTGGACTTGATGATATGTTCGGCAAGTTTCAACATTTCGCCGTTGAGCTTGAGGTCGGGGATTTCCGAAAAGGCTTCCTCAACCGAGCGGACCTCGTAATTGTAGTTGAGGGTAGTTGCGATGAGACCCTTGCCCTCGGGGCGTATGAGGACGGTGCGGACCCGGCGGAAGAGCACGGTTTCAGCCACCGCCGCCACCTTCTCCGTCTTCATTCCCTCGCGGATGAGCGCAAAGGCTTCGGCACCATGTCGGTCGGAGGGTGTAAGATAATAGGGTTTGTCAAAATAGAGGTCGTCGATATCGTCGCGGGCGACGAACGCCTTGATCTCCAGCGTCTTGTCGCTCTCCGGCACGGCGGCGGCGATTTCCTCAGGGTTGAGCGCGATATAATCGTTCTCGCCCGCTTCATAGCCCTTCACCTGATCCTCGCGCTCCACCACCTTGCCCGTCTTGCTGTCGACGAACTCGCGGTGCAGCCGGTGGCCGGTCCTGCGGTTGAGCATATGGAAGGCGATGCGTTCGCTGGTCGAGGCGGCGGTATGGAGGGCGACCGGGCATACCAACTCCCCTACCTTCAGGAAACCCTTCCAGTTCGCTCTCGGTGCCACGTTTGTTCTCCCGCTTCAAAGCGAAGGCAATGCCGGCGGCCGCCAAATGTTCCAATGCCGCTGCGGGGCGTAGAACCAAAGCCGATCCCGCGAATTTCCGTGCTGCAGAGGCAAACCAGGCAAGGCGGCAGACAGTGCGAAACGAAGAGGTCCTGTTGCTGGTTTCCGATATCGATAGCATTGCGCCGATCCTCCGGCCGTTTGAGAATGCCTGGCGCACGGCAACGGTCGACCGCCTTGACGTGCTCGCCGATGGACTGGCACACTTTCGAAGTGCTGGAAACGTTCTGGAGCAGGCGCGCCGCTTCGCCGTTAAGGGATCGCGTTATCTGAGCCGTCCGATTTGAACCACGCGCCTACGACTCCACGATATCCAGTTCGGCGGTGAAGGTCGTTCCATTACTTCCGTCGAAGAAGTGGGTGCCGTTCAGCTGGTTGACGACGCCTCGGATCAGGCGGCTTCCCATTCCCTGTTGCATGGTTTGCGGATCAAAGCCGATGCCATTGTCGCGCACGGTAAGACGGGCGCGGTGTTCCCCGGCGCACTTGAGAGCAATGGAAATCTTCCCTTCGCGGCCGTCGGTGAAGGCATATTTCAGGATATTGGTGAGGAGCTCGTTCGTCAGCAGGGCGAGTGGGGTCGCATTGTCGGTGGAGACGGCGATCTCGTCGATGTCGTAATCCACGGTCACGGTCGCGCCATAGGCGCTTACCAGCTTTTCGACAACAGACGTTATGAGATCCCGTGCGCAGAGGCGAGAGAATTCGTCGTGCCGGTAGATCTGCTCGTGCACGGCGACCATGGAGGAAATGCGGTCGGCGAGTGACTGCTGGATTTCCGCCGGCAGGCGCTGAAGCTGGATGATGCTCTGGACGGCCTGCAGATTGTTCTTGACGCGATGGTGAATCTCGCGAAGGAGCAGCTGGTTGTCCGCCAGAGCATTTTGCAGCAGCTGTGACTGGGCGGCATCGCGTTGCCGCAGATGACGGATCCACTGGCCGGCGGCCAGCAGGCTGACGCTGGCTAGCACCATCACCGAGATCGCCACCGTCACATCCCGCCAGAACCGCTGGATGCCGAAATCGTGGTCGGCCGAAGCGAGTGCGATGAGCCTGGTGCCGCCGACGGTTCGATAGGCGACGATACGGTGGGCGCTATCGACCGGCGAGATGGCCTCATAGGTGCCATCCGGCGCCTTGAGCAGGTAATCCGTGAAAAGCACGTATTTGCTCATGTCGAGCGGCCCGTCGGCAAGCGGATAGCGTGCGATAAGCTGGCCATCGGACCGCACGAAGCTGACGGTGGAATTCGGGCCGAGATCCACCGCCTCCCAGACATCGGCGAGAACCGCGCTAACTTCGAAGGAAACCATGGCGGCACCGGCGAAACGGCCATTTCGCTCCAGTCTGCGGCTGAAGGTAAAGATCTGTTCGCCGTTGAGGCGACTGATCAGGAGGCTCGAAATGTGCTGTTTGGCCCCCTTCGCGAGGTCCGAGAAATAGGGCCGGTCGACGATGCTGATGGGCTTCACCATGAGGTCTGTCGAGTAAAGGGTCAAACCCTTGTCATCGACCACATAGGCTTTCACCTGGCCGGGCAGGTTCGCGACCGCTTCGTTGATGTTGCGCACTGTGGAGGAGGCCGGCGGCACGAGACTTTCGCCCAACGTCTCATCAATACGTTGCAGGGCTTGCCGTGCCAGGGAATCGAGCAGCGAAACATTGCTCGCGACGATCTTTGAGGCTGCGACTGTCCGCTCCTCGGTACGGCGAACGGCATCCCGATAGCTCGTGCTGAGCCATAGGCCGAGCATGAGGAGCAAGGAGATGAACATGGCGACGATGATCATCGCAGCCGCCCTCGCCAGCGTGAAATGGATGTTCAGCCCGCGCAACACCGCTATCCCCCAAGTGCGTCGGTCAATCCTACCCGGACAGTCGTATCGTGTCCCGCCTTTCGTGGAACCGCCCGCATTTGGTCATCTATCGTACCTACCGCTTCGATTGCCTGATTTCGCCGGACATGGCGCGCCTGATGATATCCTCCAATTGCCGTTCGCCGAAAGGCTTTGACAGGCGAAGCAGGTCGGCGCGCGCTTCCGGCGGCAGTTCCGAATAGCCCGTGGCAAGCACGATAGGGACGCCTGGCCAGCGATCCCGCACGATATCGGCAAGCTGGGAGCCGGTCATTTGCGGCATGGCTTGATCGGTGACGATGAGGTCGATGTTCCGCTCGGCGAGGAACGCAAGAGCCTGGGTGCCCGAGCTAGCTTCGCAGACGGTATGGCCCATATCTTCAAGCATCATAACAGTGTTCATCAGCACGAGCGGATCGTCATCGACGGCAAGTACGCAAAGCGCATCGACATTGTCCGGAAGCGGAGGCGGTGCAGCTGTAGGTTCATCCTGCTTTACTTCCCCGCCGACCTCAGCGATCGGGAGCCACAGTTCGGCTGTTGTGCCTGCGCCTTCGACAGAGTGGAGCACCAGCTTGCCGTTGGACTGCGCAATCAGGCCCTGCACCATGGAGAGCCCAAGTCCCGTGCCTTTGCCGACGCCCTTCGTTGTGAAGAAAGGCACGGTGGCGTTCCTCAACGTGTCCGGGCCCATACCATGCCCCTCATCCTGGATATAGAGGCAGAGATAGGCCTTCTCCCGCAGATCGGGGTGCGCTTTGGGCACATCTGTCTCCAGTCGCGCGCCGATGAGCAGGCGGCCACCCTCCGGCATCGCATCGCGCGCGTTGATCGCCAGATTGAGCAGGGCGTTCACCATCTGGTTGGGGTCGGTCCGCACCGAAGGCAAGTTTAGCGGAAAATGCGTTTCGACGATGACCGCCGGTCCGATGGACCGTTGCAGCATATCCGTCATGCCGCGGATGAGCATCCAGAGATCGACAGGCTCGAAATCCAGATCCTGACGGCGGGAAAAGGCGAGGAGCCGTTGCGTCAGCGATGCTCCGCGACGCGTTGCCTGCAGGGCATTGTCGATCAGGGATTGGGCCTCGGGAGAGGGCGAGATGCGCCGCTTCAAGAGGTCGAGGCTCGCCTGAACCGCCATCAGGAGATTGTTGAAGTCATGGGCAACGCCGCCGGTCAACTGGCCGAGAGCCTCCATCTTCTGCGCCTGGAAAAGCTCTTCCCTTGCCAGTTCGAGTGCCTGCTGCGCATCGCGTTTTTCCGTTATATCGCGCGTGATCTTCGCAAAGCCGATCAGTGAGCCGTCGGCGCTGCGGATGGCGTCGATGACGGCGTTGGCCCAAAAGCGTGTTCCGTCCTTCCTCAGTCGCCAGCCCTCCGACTCGTAGCGGCCATCCCGCCGCGCGGTTTCCAGCGCCTGGTGGGGAATGCCTGCAAGTCTGTCCTGCTCGGGAAAAAAGTTGGAAAAGTGCTTGCCGATGATCTCGTCCGGTCGGTAGCCCTTGATGCGCTCCGCTCCGGAATTCCAGCTTGAGACGTGGCCGTCGGCATCCATCATGTAGATCGCGTAATCCGTGACGCCCTGCACAAGAAGACGGAACTGCTGCTCCGTCTTGCGAAGCTGTTCCTCCGCCTGCTTCCTCTCCGTCAGATCGCGAGTGATCTTCGCGAAGCCGATGAGATCACCGTCGTTATTGTGGATGGGATCGATGACGACATGCGCCCAGAATTCGGATCCATCCTTGCGCACTCTCCAGCCTTGGCCTTCGAACCGACCTTCTTCGGCCGCATGTTTCAAGGCGAGCGCGGGAAGGCCCCTGTCCTGATCGTCGGAACGATAAAAGCGGGAGAAATGCGTGCCGAGCACCTCTTTCGCCCTATATCCTTTGAAGCGGCTCGCACCAGCATTCCAGCTGACGATATTGCCCTGCCGATCCAGCATGTAGATGGCATAATCCGTGATCGCATCAACCAACAGCTTGTAACGGTCCTCACCGACAAGCGCCGATGCCTCATCCCCATTCATGCTTTTCCCCCGCGAAGCCAACTTTCTTGAACGTGGAGGGTTTGAAAAAGTTCCGCGGCGCGATTACCTTTTGGTGCTCAGAACGCATGTGCATCACTACTAGAGCCGAAGACATTGAAACATTCTGTGCCGCCAACCGTTGCCACCTCCTAGTTCACAGTGGAAGCTGATGGATGTCACAACTTTCACGCAGAAGCGAGAGCAGAGGGCGGTATCAATGCGCTTACCACAGGTTCCGATCCTGCATCGTTCTTTGGGCCTCATGGCCACGTTCTGCGGGGATCTGAGACCATAAAAGTGGC
>CAMLOC010000242.1 GCA_946481465.1 uncultured Shinella sp.
CAATCGCTCGATGCCGACGCGGCCGTGCCGAAACCCGGCTGCGGCTGGCTGCCGGCGGACTGGATGCCGGATGCGGCGCTGCGCCGGGCGATCCGCAGCCTGGCGAAGAGCGACAGCGACCTCCTGTCCTATTACGGCAGCACCCGCGGCTCGGCGGCGCTGCGCCGGCTGCTGCTCGGCCGGCTGGCGGAGGAAGGCATTTCGGCCGGGCCGGAGCACCTGATGCTGACGAGCACGGGCACGCAGGCGCTCGACCTGATCGGCCGCTTCCTGCTGCGCCCCGGCGACACGGTGCTGGTGGACGATCCCTGCTACTTCAATTTCCAGGCGCTGCTGAAGGCGCACCAGGTGACGGTCGTCGGCGTGCCCTATACGCCGTCAGGCCCCGACATCGCCGCCTTCGAGGCCGTGCTCACGGCGGAACGGCCGCGGCTCTACGTCACCACCTCGGCCATCCACAACCCGACCGGCGCGACCCTGTCGCCGCAGGTGGCGCACCGCCTGCTGAACGCGGCGGCCGGCAGCGAGACGATCATCGTCGAGGACGACATCTTCGCCGACTTCGAGCCGGAGCCCTCCACCCGGCTTGCCGCGCTCGACGGGCTCGACCGCGTCATCCGCATCGGCAGCTTCTCCAAGACGCTCTCCGCCTCGGCGCGCTGCGGCTATATCGCCGCGCGGCCGGACTGGATCGAGGGGCTGGTCGACCTGCAGATCGCCACCAATTTCGGCGGCCCGAGCCCGATCTCCAGCGAAATCATCGCCCATATGCTCGCCGGCGGCGGCTACCGCAAGCACATGGAGGACCTCAGGCGCCGGCTGGTGCGCGCCCGGCGCGAGACGGCCGAGCGGCTTTCCCGGCTCGGCATCACGCCCTGGCTCCTGCCGCGCGGCGGCTTCAATCTGTGGTGCCGGCTGCCGGAGGGGCTGGATTCCGGCGAGGTCGCGCAGGCCGCCCTTGCGGACGGCCTCGTGCTCGCCCCCGGCAACGTCTTCAGCGTGTCGCAGAGCGCCGCCGGCTTCATGCGCTTCAACGTGGCGCACATGCTGGAACCCCATGTCTACGAGGTGCTGGCCCGCGCCCTGAAGCACCGGCCCTGACGATCCCGGCGCCCACCCAGTGTCAGACGTGCTGCCCGCCGTTGATGTGGATTTCGGCGCCGTTGATATAGGACGATTGCCCGGTGCAGAGGAAATGGATGGTTTCGGCGACCTCGCGCGGCTCGCCCAGCCGTCTCATCGGCACCTCCTCCGCGACCAGTTCGTCCGTGCCCGGCGAGAGGATCGAGGTCTCGATCTCGCCCGGCGCGATCGCATTGGCCCGCACGCCGCGGGGGCCGAATTCATGCGCCATCTCGCGCGTCAGCGCCGCAAGCGCCGCCTTGGAGGCCGCATAGGCGACGCCCGCGAAGGGATGCACGCGGGAGCCCGCGATCGAGGTGACGTTGACGATCGACCCCTTCGCCGCTTCCAGCTCGGGCATCAGCGCGCGGGCGATCAGCGCCGTCGAGACGATGTTGACGTTGAAGACCTGCGTCCAGACGTCGGCATCCGTCTCCAGCACGCCGAGGCGGCTGCGGTCCGGTCCCTTCGGCGAAATGCCGGCATTGTTGACCAGTGCATGCAGCCGGCCGTTGGGCAGGCGCTCGCGCACGGTCGCGGCCAGCCGGTCGATCTGCGAAAGGTCCGCCAGATCCGCCTGGATATGGCTTTCCCGCGCCGACGGCCAGGCGCATTCCTCGGAAAAGGGCTGGCGGGAAACGGTGAGGATGCGCCAGCCCTTGGCCTGGAAGAGCTTGACCGTCGCATGGCCGATGCCGCGGCTCGCCCCGGTCAGCAACATGTAACGGCGTTCATCGGTCATCTGCGGTCTCCATTGATGCTTGATACATCGTAATAGGCCATTTCCGGACTGGAAGCTATCGCCGGGGATGCGCCAGGCCCGGCACGCCGGCCGCTTCGATGCGGTCGAGGATCGGCTTTCCGCCGATGAGGATATCGTCGGCGACAGCCATCGAGGCGGCGGCGGGATCGTGGCGCTTGAGCGCCTCGACGACGGGATAGTGATGGTCGATCATCGCCCGGCCGCCGGCGATGTAGACGTCGGAAATGTGCGGCCCCATCTGCAGCCAGAGCCGCCGCAGGATGGTGGTCAGCACGGGAAGCCCGGCGATCTGCGGCAAAAGGAAGTGGAAGGCCTGGTTGAGCTGTGTGCCCTTCAGCCGGTCCCCCGCTGCGATCGCCTGTTCGTTTTCCCGCAGGATCCGCTCCAGCGCCTGGATATCCGCGCTCGTCGCCACCTGCGCGGCGGTTTCCGCCGCCAGCCCCTCCAGCCGGATGCGGATCGCCCGGATCTCCCGGTAGCGGCTCTCGCTGAGGCCGGCGATGCGGATGTCGCGCGGCGAGCGGAAGGTGATCGCCTCGTCATTGGCAAGCCGCAGGATGGCGTCGCGGATCGGCGTGACGCTGGTGCCGAACTGTTCCGCGAGGTCCCGGATCTTCAGCCGGTCGCCGGGCTGGAACCGCCCCTGCATCAGCGCGTCGCACAGCGCGCCGTAGACGACGCCGTTCAGGTTCTCATGATCCAGTGTGGTGAATTCCGCCATGGAACCGGTCCGCAAAATCGAGTAACAGGATATTTGATGCATCTTTTTTGGCGCGTTTCAAGCGGGACCTGTCGCAGGCCCGCCGTCTATGGAGCAAGCATGACGCAGCCGGCGCCCGAAAAGGCGGACTCCCTGTCGGCGACCTGGAGTGCGACGGCACCCGGCGATGCCGAGGCCGCCGTCGCGGCGGTCTACGGCCTTTCCGGCACGGTCAAACGGCTTTCCAGCGAACGGGACGAGACATTCCTCTTCACGGGGGCCGACGGCAGGGCCTTCGTCCTGAAAATCGCCAACCCCGCGGAAGATCCCGCCGCGCTGGAATTCCAGGACGGTGCGCTGCTGCATCTTGCGGCCGCCGCCCCGGCCGTGCCCGTGCCGCGGATCGTGCCGACGAAGAACGGCGGCCCGAGCCACGCGCTCGCCACCGCCGACGGTCCGCGCATCATGCGCCTCCTCACCTTCCTCGACGGCGAATTGCAGCACCGCACGCCCGCATCGCCGGCGCAGAGCCGCAATGTCGGCCGCGCGCTCGCCGAACTCGGCCTCGGCCTTGCGACCTATGACGGCCACCCGTCGGCGGGAAAGCTGCTGTGGGACATTTCCCACACGCTCGACCTTCATGCGCTCACCGGCCATGTCGCACCGGAGCGGCGGGCACAGGTGGAGACGGTGCTGGCCGAATTCACGCGGGCGCTTCCCGCGATCAAGGCTCTCACCCGCCGGCAGATCATCCACAACGACTTCAATCCGCACAACATCCTGCTCGACCCGGCGGAGCCGGCGCGGGTGGTCGGCATCATCGATTTCGGCGACATGGTGCATGCGCCGCTGGTCAACGACCTTGCCGTCGCGCTCTCCTATCACCTTTCGACGGACGACTGGGGGGCGCGCGCCGGCGCCTTCCTCACCGGCTTCCTGTCTGCGCGCAGGCTGGAGCCGGCCGAAATCGACCTCCTGCCGCTCCTGACGCGCTGCCGGCTGGCCATGTCCATCATCATCGCCGAATGGCGCTCCGCCCGCTTCCCGGAGAATCGGGACTACATCCTGCGCAACCACGCCGCCGCCCGGCGCGGCCTTCACAATATCGCCGATCTCACCCCGGCCGGGCTGAAAAAGTTCGTGCCCAACCTTTCCGAGGCCTGACCATGTCGATGGTGAATGCATTTTTGCGCGCGGATTTCGAACGGCTCGGCGAGGCCGAACGGGCGCTTGTCGCCCGCCGGGAAAAGGTGCTCGGCCCCGCCTACCGCCTGTTCTACGAGGAACCTTTGCATCTCGTGCGCGGCGAAGGCGTCTTCCTTTATGACGCGGCGGGCGAGAAATATCTCGACGCCTACAACAACGTCGCCTCGGTCGGCCATTGCCATCCGCGGGTCGTGGAGGCGATCACCCGCCAGACCGCCCTGCTCAACACCCATACGCGCTACCTGCACGAGGGCATCGTCGACTATGCCGAGGCGCTGACCGCCACCTTCCCCGACACGCTCAGCCAAGTGATGTTCACCTGCACCGGCAGCGAGGCGAACGACCTTGCCGTGCGTATCGCCCGCTTCGTCACCGGCGGAACCGGCATCATCGCGACGGAACTCGCCTATCACGGCCTGACGGGCGCGGTCGCCGAATTCTCCCCCTCGCTCGGCGAGGCGGTGGCGCTCGGCCCCCATGTGCGCACCGTGCCGGCGCCCGACAGCTACCGCCATTCGCCGCAGGAGATGATGGAGAAATTCGGCCGCGACGTCAGCGCCGCCATCGCCGACCTGAAGCGCCACGGCATCAGGCCGGCCATGCTGATCGCCGACACGATCTTTTCGAGCGACGGCATCTTCGCCGGCCCGAAAGGCTTTTTGAAGCCGGCGGTGGACGCGATCCATGACGCCGGCGGCCTCTTCGTCGCCGACGAGGTGCAGCCCGGTTTCGGCCGGACCGGCGAGGCGATGTGGGGCTTCGAGCGCCACGGTGTTTCCCCCGACATGGTGACGATCGGCAAGCCGATGGGCAACGGCTACCCGATGGCCGGCATCGTGCTGCGCCCGGACATGGTTGCCGAGTTCGGCCCCCGCGCCCGCTACTTCAACACTTTCGGCGGCAATCCCGTCGCTGCCGCCGCCGGCAAGGCGGTGCTCGACACGATCCGGCAGGAAGGCTTGCAGCAGAACGCGCTCAACGTCGGCCGATACCTGATGGACGGCCTGAAGGCCCTGGCGGCCCGCCATCCCGCCCTCGGCGACATCCGCGGCTCAGGCCTCTTCATCGGCGTCGAGATCGTTACCGACCCCGCGACGAAACAACCCGACGCCGCGCTGACGAGCCGCATTGTCAACGGCCTGCGCGCCCGCCGCGTGCTGATCAGCGCCTCCGGGCCGAGGGCCAACGTGCTGAAGATCCGCCCGCCTCTCGTCTTCACCCGCGAGAACGCCGACCTGCTGGTCAACGCCCTCGGGGACGTACTGGACTCCGCCTGAGGGAACGCAAGACTACCCTATCAGGCGAGCGCGGTGACCTGGATCTCGACCAGCAGGTCCGGCGCGGCGAGACGGGCCTCGACGGTGGCGCGGACCGGCAGGTTGTCCTTGTCGACCCACTGGTCCCAGACCTCGTTCATCGCGGCGAAATGGGCGATGTCGCGCAGCCAGATATTGGCGCTGATGAGCTTGGCCTTGGAGGTGCCGGCTTCGGTGAGGAGGCCGTCGATCGCGGCAAGGATGTCGCGGGTCTGGGCGGCGGTATCGGCGCCGGCGGCGGTGATGCCGGCGGTCGTGACGACGCCGTTGACGACGACGGCCTGGCAGAAGCGCTGGCCGGGCTTGATACGCTTGATCATCGGAAATCTCCCATCATGTTGATCCGGAGCCTGTCAGGTTCATTCCGAACCAGACAGACTCTGGATTTCCTTGTTTTCGTTTGTCTCTTCGGGAAAACCGGTTCCCGCTTTTCCCGGACAAACTCCAGGAACGGTTTTGCCCGAAAGGCCGGGCGAGCGCAACGTCGCCTGTCACGTCCACGCATATCGCACGATGTGGAAGAAGACCGGGGCGGCGAAGACGAGGCTGTCGGCGCGGTCGAGCATGCCGCCATGGCCCTCGATCATGTGGCCCCAGTCCTTCACGCCGCGGTCGCGCTTGATGGCGGAGGCGACGAGGCCGCCGAAGAAACCCATGATGCAGGCGAGCGCGGCGAGCGCGCCGGCCTCGAGCGGCGAGAACGGCGTCAGCCAGTAGAGCCCGGCACCGAGCAGCGAGGCGCTGGCAATGCCGCCGATCAGTCCCTCCCAGGTCTTCGACGGCGAAATGCTGGGCGCCACCTTGTGCCTGCCGAAGAGCTTTCCGAAAATATATTGCAGCACGTCGCTGCCCTGCACGGTGGCGATGAGGAAGGCGATGAGCAGCAGGCCCCGCCCCTCGTTGCCGGGAATGGGCAGCGTCACCAGCGCCGGCACATGGCTGATGCAATAGACCGAGAGCATGATGCCCCATTGCTGCTCGCTGACCCGTTCGAGGAC
>CAMLOC010000243.1 GCA_946481465.1 uncultured Shinella sp.
AAGGCGTTCACCACCACGGCGGCTGCCGGCGTCACGATCGAGCTTTCCGACAGGGACACGGTCAGTGCTGGCGGCGAGGTCATGTGGAGCAAGGTCGAGGACGCCTTCGGCAAGAACGATTATCTCACCGTCGCCATCCCGATCGAATATGTGCGCGACACGCGTGACGACAAGCTGAACCCGACCGAAGGCTATCGCGCGATGATCAATGCCAAGCCGAGCTACGAGATCGAGCGCGGCACCTTCTTCTCCAGCTTCGAAGGCGCGATCACCGGCTACCAGGCCTTCGGCGAGGAGAAGCGCTTCGTTTTGGCCGGAAAGCTCGCCGCCGGCACGATCATCGGCGGCGACGAATTGTCCGACATTCCGGCGACGCGCCGCTTCTTCCTCGGCGGCGGGGGCACGGTGCGTGGCTATGGCTACCAGGAGATCTCGCCGCGCGACGGCCGCAACAAGCTGCTCGGCGGTCGCTCCTATGTCGCGGCCACGGCAGAGGCGCGTATCGGCGTCACCGAGACGATCGGCGTCGTGCCCTTCATCGATGTCGGCACGGTCTCGACGGACGAAGTGCCCGATTTCAAGGATATCCGGGCCGGCGCGGGCGTTGGCCTGCGTTATGCGACACCGTTCGGCCCGCTGCGCCTCGACGTCGCGGTGCCGCTGAAGAAATATCCCGGCGGAACGTCCTTCGGGGTCTATGCCGGTATCGGCCAGTCCTTCTGACTGTCGCCCCAATTTTCGTCTAGGCTCTTGATCGCATGCGCGATTCGGATTCAAGACGTTCTGGAGCGACCCCGGCGCTCCCCCGCACGCGAAATGGATGACGCATGAACAGGCTGTCCCGAATTCTCCGCGCTACGCTCCGTTATATCGGTTATGGCCTTGCCGTTCTTGTGGTTCTTCTTGCAGGACTTGTCGGCTTCATCGGCTTTACCGATGCGGGCGCGCGCCTTGCCGTCTCGCAGGCGGAGAGGATCGCGGCGGCGAGCGGGCAGGTGATCTCGGTCAGTGAGCCTTCCGGCCTCCTCACCGGTTCGCTTCGTGCCGGCACGATCACGCTGGGCGATGCCAAGGGCACCTATGCGGAAATCCGCGACCTTGCCGTCGACTGGTCGCCGCTTGAACTCCTCTTCTTCAGTTTCGACGCCGAGCGCATTTCCGCCTCTTCCGTCTCGCTGCTGCGCCTGCCGGAGCCGAAGGCGGATGCCGAACCCTCCGACACGCCGTTCACGCTGCCCGTGGAGGTGCATGTCGGCGCGCTCGACGTGCCGGAACTCTTCGTCTCCGGCGTGGTGGCCGGCCGCGACCAGCGCCTCGTCGTTGCTGGCAGCGGGGATGCGACGGCCGAAAGCGTCGCGATAAAGCTTTCCGCCTCGGAAAAGGCGCGGCCCGATGCGCGCGTCGCCGCCGATATCGCCTTCGACCCGGCCGGCAACGAGCTTCGCCTCGAGGCGGACGTCGCCGAGCCGAAGGGTGGGCTGCTGGCGGCGCTGCTCAAGCTGCCGAACGATCCTGCCGTCGCGATCCGGCTGACGGGCGACGGCCCGCTTTCCGAATGGACGGGCCGGCTGTCCGCCGCGCTCGACGGTACGGAGATGCTGCGGGTCGACGGGCGTCACGACCTTTCGGAAAGCGGCCTGCACACGATCGCCCTCAATGGCGGCGGCACGTTCGATGCGCTGATGCCGCCGCAGCTTCGCCCGCTCTTTGCCGGCGAGACGGGCATCGACGTTGTCGCCGCCTTCGACGGTTCGGACATGCTGCGCGTCGAGAAGGGCTCGATCTCGACGGGCGCCATGACGCTCACCGCCTCGGGCACCGTCAGCGCCAAGGGCGCCAACGATCTCGACGTCAGGCTTTCCGGCAGGGACGGGCCGATCGATTTCCGCTGGCCGCTTGCCGAGGGTGATGCGCGCGTGCTGATCGAAGGCGCCGAACTGTCACTGACCGGCGAGGCGACTGCGGCGGCGCTCGAGGCCGATGCCACGGTCGTTTCGGCCGAGCTGTCGGCCGGCCGGGTGGAGAATATCCGCCTGACGGCAAAAAGCGCGGCATTCAACGTCGCCAGCCAGTCCGGCCGCATCGATGCGGTGCTGGAAACCGGCATGACCGCCTTTGCCAGCGCGGATGTCGACCGCATGGTGAAGGGACCGGCAAAGCTGGTGGCCACGCTCACCGTCTCGCCTGACGAGATCGCCTTCGATCCCGCGACGCTCGAAAGCGCCAGCATCGGCGGCACGCTGTCGGGCCGCTACGGGCTCAGGAGCCGTGAGGCCGATGTCAATTTCCGGCTCTTCGCGCTGCCGGCCGTGCTGCCGCCGGCGCTCGCCGGCAAGTTCGACACGACGATCGCGATGGAGGGGCGGGTCGAGCTTGCGGGCGACGGCGCCGTTCAGGTTTCCGGCCTTCAGGTCAAGTCCGGCACGCTGGAAACGGCGGGCACGGTCTCGCTCGGCAACGGCACGCTCGACGCCGCGCTGACCGGCAAGGTGCTGGACCTCGGCAAGCTGCTCGCCGATGCATCGGGCGAGGCGGCCTTCGAGCTTTCCGCCGCCGGCCCCGTCGCGGGGCTCGACGTTTCCGCCAAGGTCACGTCGAGCGGGGCGACCCTTTCCGGCCGCACGCTCAGCGACCTTGTCGTGACGCTCACCGGCAAGGCCGTCGCCGACAGCCCCTCCGGCGAGCTGACGGCGACCGGCGCGCTCGACGGCCAGCCGATCAATGTGCGCTCCAGCATCACCTCCGAGGGCGGGCGCATTTCCGTGCCGGTGCTGGAGGCGGAAATCGGCCCCAACACGCTGAAGGGCTCGCTCGCCCTGGCGGAGAACTTCATGCCGGACGGCACGATCCGCTTCGATTTTCCCGATCTCGGTCTGCTCGCCGCGATGGCGGGCCAGAAGGCGGCCGGCGATCTTTCCGGCCAGGTGGAAATCGCCACCGGCAACGGTCGGACATCGGCGACCGTCCAGGCGTCCGGCTCCGCCATCCGGCGCGATACGCTGAGCATCACCGGGCCGGCGGTCGATCTCACCATTGCCGATCTTTCCACCGCGGCGATCACCGGCACGGTGCGCGCCGAGAAGGTCGCCTCGGGCGAGAACCGGCTCGAAACGCTGAAGCTCGATTTCTCGCGCGAGGGGCAGGCGACCAATTTCGACCTGACCGGTCGCCTCGACGGCGCGCCGCTCCTGACGAAGGGCCAGGTCATCCAGCGCGACGGGGGGCTGGATGTCGCGTTGCAGGCCTTCGAGGCCGCGCCGCGGCGCATCGCCCTGAAGCTGGCCAAGCCGACGACGATCGGCGTTACCGGCGGTGTCGCGGCGCTGGACGGGCTGACGATCCAGGCTGGCCGCGGCTCCGTCGCGGTCTCCGGCCGGGCGGGCGAGACGCTCGACCTTTCCGTCCGCCTCACGGCGCTGCCGGCCGCGCTCGTCAACAATTTCGCCGCCGGGCTCGATGCGGAAGGCACGATCGGCGGCACGGTCACGGTGAAGGGCCGTGCGGCGGCGCCCGTCGTCAATTATGCGCTGGACTGGGACGGTGCGGTGACGAGCCAGACCCGCGGTGCGGGTATCGGCGCGCTCTCCATCAATGCCAAGGGAGAATTCGCGAACAACCGGGTGCGGCTCGATACGGTGCTTTCGGGCGCCGGCGGCCTGTCCTTCCGCGGTGGCGGCACGGTCGGCATCGGCGGGGCGACGCCGCTCGGGCTCACGTTCAAGGGCACGGTGCCGTTCGGTCTCCTGCAGGGCCAGCTTTCCGCCCAGGGCTTCGTGCTGACCGGCAATGCCGCTGTCGATGTCTCCATCGGCGGCACGGCCGCGGCGCCCTCGATCACCGGCAGCATCACGGCCGGTGGCGCGCGGCTCGTCGACGTGCGCCGCAACCTTGCGGTCGAGAATCTGACGATCCGTGTCACCATGGACGGGCGTCAGGCGGTCATCGAGACGGTTTCCGGCAAGCTCGCCAGCGGCGGCCAGCTTTCGGCCAGCGGGCGCGTCGGCATCGACCCGGCGAGCGGCTTTCCGGTGGATGTCGCCATCAAGCTCGGCGACATCATCTATGTCGACGGCACGCTGGTGACGGCGAACGTGACGGGCGACCTGACGCTGAAGGGACCGGTGGCGGGGCTTTCGCTCGGCGGCAAGCTGCGCGTCAACAAGGCGAACGTCACCATTCCGCAGAAACTGCCGGCCTCGCTCTCCGAGATCGACATCAAGCACCGAAACGCACCGGCCGACGTCAAGCGCATGACGTCTGACGTGCAGCGCGAGCAGGGCGGCGGCGGCGCCTCGCGCGGCATCGCGCTCGACCTGACCATCGAGGCACCCGGCCAGCTCTTCGTGCGCGGCCGCGGCATCAATGCGGAGCTCGGCGGCAGCCTGAAGATCACCGGCACCTCCGCTTCGCCGGTCGTGTCCGGCGGCTTCGAGCTGGAGCGCGGGCGCATGGAGATCCTGACGCGCCGGCTGGACTTCACCAGCGCCCATATCGGTTTTGCCGGCGGTCTCGTGCCGACGGTCAACCTGGTGGCCGCCAGCACGGCCGGCTCGACGGAAATCACGGTGACGGTGGCGGGCCTTGCCAACAACCCGACGGTCACCTTCGCCTCCTCGCCCTCGCTGCCGCAAGACGAGATCCTGGCGCAGCTCATCTTCAACCGTTCCATGTCGAACCTCTCGGCGGTGCAGATCGCCCAGCTCGCCTCCGCCGCCAGCCAGCTTGCCGGCGGCAGCTCCACCGGCCTGCTCGACAGCCTGCGCAGCAAGCTCGGCGTCGACGACCTCGACATTACGACGGATGCGGAAGGCCGGGCGGCGGTCTCGGCGGGGAAATATCTCAACGAACGGACCTATATCGAGCTGAAGCAGGACCCGGAGACGAACGGCGCCAAGGCCGTCATCAACCTCGATGTCGGTCGCGGCCTGAAGCTGCGCGGCGAGGCCGGCAGCGGCGGCAGCGCCGGGGCGGGCATCTTCTACGAGAAGGAATATTGAAGGGGATCGCCGGAACCGCCGGCCGCCTCGGGCCATGCGCGGCCTTTTCCACCCGGCGGGCGATAAAGCCGGGCGTGTTTGAAAGATTTTAACCAGGACGTGCATAGGATCGGGGCACGAAGCAGATGAAACTGGAAAGATCCCGATGACCTCCATCAAGACGGCCGGCTTTGCCGGCGACACGCTCGAAATCATCGCATTCCGCCTGCATGAGCAGGAATTCTGCGTGAAGACGACCACGATCCGCGAAATCCGCGGCTGGGCGCCGTCCACGCCGATCCCGCATTCCCCGCCCGACGTCATCGGCGTAATGAACCTGCGCGGCACGGTGATCCCGATCATCGACCTTGCCCACAAGCTCGGCATGAAGAGCACCGAGGCGAACGAGCGCAGCGCCATCGTGGTCGCCGAAGTGCACAGCATGGTCGTCGGCCTCGTCGTCGACCGCGTCTCCGACATCCTCACCATCCGCAGCGAGCAGATCCAGCCGGTGCCGGAGGTGACGACCTCCTTCGACAAGGCCTATGCGGAAGGCATCATCGCCCATGAGAACGGCATGATCTGCTTCCTGAACCTGGCGCGCATGTTCAAGGAGCGCGACATGGAAGACATGGCGGCCTGATCGGCCCGATATATCGCTGCGAAACAGGGACCGCCGTACGATTGTACGGCGGTTTTTTATTGCCGATTTTTTGTGCAACTTTTGCGTTAATTTTAGAGAGTTTAGTCGATGCTCGCTTGACGTTACGTAAGCGACATATCCGAGACTCCTCTGTAAGTCATTGTTATTTCACAGATATAAAATGTTGCCGTCTGATTTTCATCAGTTCTTAAGCTTGATATGCCAGTTTTGATTGTAGACGCGTATCTCGTCGCTCCGGCATGAAGCCTCTCGCGAAGATTGTTTTCACCATTGCCAGCCTGCGGCGTCGAGGCGCCGTGCCTGAGCGCCAACACACGACGGCCATAGCCCGTACCACCCCGATGGAGGCTGTGGTTGTCGCACAGAGGGACAGGTCATGTTTTCATTCTCAAAATCCATGGATGCAGGCCATATCTTCGACGCGCTGTCGCGTTCGCAAGCCGTGATC
>CAMLOC010000244.1 GCA_946481465.1 uncultured Shinella sp.
TCCGCCGCAGCGCCTCCGGGTAGCGCTTGAAAAGCCGGTGCATTTCCTCCGGGGGCTTGAGGTAGCGGTCGGCGTGGCGCTCGCGCAGGAAGCCGGCATTGTCGATGGTGACGTTGTGGCGGATGCAGGTGACGATATCCTGCAGCATGCGCCGGGCAGGCGCGTGGTAGAACACGTCGTTGGTGACGACGGTGGGCACGCCATGGCGGGCGGCGAGGTTGGAAAGGTCGAACAGCCGCAGTTGGTCGTTCGGCCGGCGGCGCAGCGTGAGGGCGAGGTAGCAGCGGTCCCTGAAATGTTCGCGCAGGCGGCGCAGCTGGAAGGCGGCGGTCTCGTCCGCCTCGTGGGGCACCAGCACGGCGAGAAGGCCCTCGCTCCATTCTGTGACGTCCGCCCAGTCGAGATGGCATTTCCCCTTGCCGGCCCTCTTCTTGCCGATGGTGAGCAGGCGGCAGAGGCGGCCATAGGCAGCGCGGTCGGTCGGGTAGACGAGCAGCGACATGCCATCGACAAGGTCGAGCCGGCAGCCGACCACCAGCCGCACCTTCGGGCTATCCGCCGGAAGCTCCCGCGAGGCCTTGAAGGCCTGGACGACGCCGGCAAGGCTGTTGCGGTCGACGACGGCCAGCGCCTCGATGCCAAGAGCGCTCGCCTGCGCAAACAGCTCCGCACAACTGCTCGCCCCGCGCAGGAACGAGAAATGGGACGTCACCTGAAGCTCGGCATAACGCGGTTTCATGCAAAAATCCCGTGCAGGAACCAGCGGCCGGCGCCGCTTGCCGCCTGCTCCTCATTGCCGGAACGGAAGAGCCAGAAGCGCTCCCCTTCGGCGTCCTCGACCTGGAAATAATCCCGCACGGCCGCCAGTTCGGCATCGCGCTTCCACCATTCGCCGAAGATGCGCTCCGGCCCGTCGGCCCGCTTGACCAGCCGCCGCACGCCGCGCCAGGTGAAGGAGGCGGGCGGATGGTCGGGCAGGAGCGCCATGACCTCGATGGGCTCCGGCCGCGCCAGCAGCCGCGCGGGGCGCGGCCAACGGCTCGGCCAGGTTATGCCCGTCTCGGGCGAAAGCGGCGGAATGCGGCGGAAGGAGCGCTCCGGCACGTCGCTTTCGACCGGGGCGATGCGATAGAGGCGCGCGGCGCCGATGCGATTGGCGATCACGTCGACGAGGCCGGCAAGGTCCGCCTCCCCCTCCTCGATCAGCGAGGAGACGGCCTGCTGGAGGACGAGCGGTTCGGCGAGCGTTGCCGTCAGGTCCATGATCTCGATGCCGAAGCCGGGATCGATCGTCTCGATGCGGTCCGTCAGGAGGCGGACGAGCTGTTTCGTGTCGCGCACGGCGCGCGCCGTGCCGACGCGGATCGCCTGCAGGGAATTGTCGACGCGGTGGAAGAGGAGATCGAGCCGGCGAGCGCCGAGGCCGCGTTTTTCCAGCGCGGCGCAGAGATCGTGCACGAGGCCGGTCGTGTAGCGCGCGATGGTCTCGGCGGCGCCGATCGGCTCGCCGAAAACCTTGCGGACCGTGACGAGCTCCGGGTCGCGCAGCGGATCGACGGGTTCGCAAACCGTGCCCTGGAGCTGGTCGAGCCGGCGGCCGAGGAGCGGGCCGAAGCGCAGGACGAGCGGCGCACGCGGCACGGCGAGCACGTCGCCGATCGCCGAAAAGCCGAGCATGTGGAGGCCCGTCACGGTTTCCGGCTCGATCCGCAGCCCGAGGATCGGCAGGGGCGACACGGCCTCGCCCGCCTTGCCCGGCGGTATGATGCATACGGGATCGGCCAGGAAGCGGGCGGCGGCGTGGGCCGCGCCCCAACTGTCGGCGACGGCAGCGCGGGCGAATATGCCGGAGGCGGCAAGCCGGTTGACGAGGCCGCTCAGCATGCGCGCCTCGCCGCCGTGCAGGTGATCGGCCCCGGTCGTGTCGATGACGAGACCGTCCGGCGGATCGGGGGCGACGATGGGCGCATAGTGCTGCAGGGCCCAGAGCGCGAGGCGGCTCAAGGCGGCGGCATCGGCGGCGGGGTCGGCGGGCATGGTGGCAACGTCCGGCAGCAGCGCATGGGCCTTGGTGAGCGGCATGCCGACGCGCAGGCCCGCCTGCTCGGCCGGCCGGCTTACCGCCGTCAGGATGCGGCGCGCGCCGTCGCGGCCGATGAGCACGAGCCGGCTATCGGACGGCGGCGCCGAAGTGCCGAGCGCCCGCCGCAGGCGATCGATCGGCCAGCCGGGAAGAAAAAGCGATACGACCCTCGGCATCGGTGGCCTCCACGTCAAACTCCGCCGCCTCGCCAGCCCGGCAGCGGGCCAGCTCCAGCAGCCATTGCGCCCGGCCGATGCCCGGCACGGGAAGGGGGGCGGAGGGCCGCATATAGACCCGCCAGCGCGTCACGGCGGCGGAGGGTTGCGCAAGCGCATCCGCCTCCTTCCGGTGGCGGAAGCGGCGCAGGGCAAGGCCGAGCGTGCCGCCGGCCTCCGCGGCAAGCTGCAGGCGGCGCGAGGCGCTCATCGACAGGCGCGCCACCTCCGCGACGACGGCGCCGAGCCCGCCATGGCGCAGCCCCTCCTCGAAACAGAGGAGCAGGCTCTTCTCGTCGCCTGCCTCCACATAAAGGACACGGCCGGGCGTAAGACCCGCCTGTGCCAGCGCCGGCGCGAAAAGATCGGGCCGCGTCAGGCACCACAGCACCTGCCCCTTCGTGCGCGCGGCGATGCCCGCGGCAAAGAGCATGGCGGCGCCGGCCTCGACGGCATCGTTGCCGCCGCCGCAGATCTCGTGCAGGCTGGCCAGCGCCAGCCCGCCGCCCGGCAGCCGCTCGTCGATCTCCGGCACGCCGAAGGGCAGCACCGCCCGCTCGCGCCGGGCGCGGCCGTCGAACTGCCGGATGCGGTCGCGCAGATCGGCGACAACGGCATGGGCGCAGGCGGACATCGGCTTGGCGGGCTCCCGGTTGAAAGGCAATATGTTCTTTATTTGTTCTCAAATTCCGCAAGAGTCAATCGCCGCCTCGCGGGGGAAAGATCACAGTTTGAATCATCGGCGGGAACCAAGTGGCGCGGCGAAAGTTCTCCTTTCGCCATTCCATCAAATCCAGGAGACATGTCCATGGCTGACGAAAAGAGCACCGGCAAACGCACGCTCGGCGTCGTTGAAGGGCGCGACAGCATTTCGGAAGACGCCCGCGCCGCGGCAGCGGAGGCAACGGTGAACGAGCAGATCGAGGCGCTGAAGGCGGAAATCAGCCGACTGAAGGAATCGGCCGGGCTGATCGCCGAAGGCACCGGCCAGCTTGCGGTCGCCAAGGCGGAATCCGTGCGCGACGAGGTGCGCCAGACCATCCAGGCCAATCCGCTCGCCGCCCTCGCCGGCGCCGCCTTCATCGGCTACCTGTTCGGTCTTCGCCACCGGTGAAAGCCATCCCCGGGCCCAGCCCGGGGGAACCCGATGCGGCAAAGGCATGAAAAAGCCCGGCAGAGCCGGGCTTTCGTCTGTTCAGAACCAGCGCTCGCGGCGAGGCGGTTCGTTTTCGAGCGAGCCGAGCAGGTAACCGAGGACGACGCCGGCAAGGCCTGCCGTCAGGACGACCGTCGACAGGCCCGCGGGATGTTCGCGCGCGGCCTGCGCCACGGCGGCGCCTTCGTTGCGCACATATCTGGTTGCCGAGCGGACGGCCGGACGGGCGGCCTCGACGGCATTGCCGGCGCGATCGCGGACCGCCTCATAGGCCTCGCTGCCGCGCTCGCCAAGATCCTTCTGGAGCTGGGCGATCTCTGCGCGCAGGGCGGAAATCTGGGATTGGACGTCGTTGCTTGCCATTGCGGTCTCCTTCTCAGCAATGGAGACCGAACGGTTTCCCCGCGGCTTGGTTCCCGGCCGCCGGGCGATTTGCCCCTCAGCCGGCCTGGCGGCGGCCGTCGCGGCGGATCTGCGAGGGCGTATCGCCGAAGGCGGCGCGGAAGCGCCGGGTGAAGTGCGACAGGCTCTCGAAGCCGGTCTCCAGCGCGATCTCGATCAGTGGCTTGTTGGTGCGCATCACCATGGTGAGCGCGGCGGCCATGCGGATCTTCATGTAGATCGCGCTCGGCGAGGCGCCCATGTCGCCCTCGAACAGCCGCTCGAGCTGGCGGCGGGAGACGCCCGTCATGGTGGCGATGCTGTCGATCGACAGGAGGTCCTCGGTGTGCTGCTCCATCATCAGGATGGCGAGATGCACGCGGCGGTCGCGGGCTTCGAGGCCGAGCGGATTGCGCGGCTGCACGTCGGTCGCATCGCGCCGGTGGCGGATCTGCAGGATCTCCAGCGCGTTGCGCTCGGCCGCCTCGCCGACATGGTGGCGCACCAGCGTCGCGGCGAGATCGGCGACGCTGCTGCCGCCGGCGCAGGTGGCGACCTTTCCGTCGAAGCGGAAGATCTGCTCCGACGTCGCCTCGATATCGGGAAAGCGGCCGCGAAAATCGCGGTGATGCAGCCAGCTCACGCAGGCCGTGTGCCCCTTGAGGAGACCCGCCTCGGCCAGGATGAAGCTGCCCGTACACAGGCCGATCAGCCCGACGCCGGCCTGGGCCGCCTTGCGCAGATAGGCCTGGGCATAGCTGTCGATGGGCTCCTCCACCGACAGGAGGCCGCCGACGACGGCGATATAGTCGAAACAGGCGGGATCGGCGAAGGGCGCGGTCGGGGCCACCTGGATGCCGCTCGACGAGGTGATGAAGTTGCGCGTGCTGCTCAGGACGTCCCAGTCGCAATGGACGCGGCGCGAGCGGTCCTCGCTGTCGCTGGCCAGCCGCAAGGTATCGACGAACAGCGCGAAGGCGGACAGCGTGAAACTTTTCGACAGGATGAAACCGACGCGCAGCGCCTTCGGCGCCAGGGCGCCGTTCATCTCCTTCGACGTGCGAACATCTGCCGCCATCCAGCTCTCCCAGGCCGACCCGTCGCCCATTATCGCCGAAGGCGCGGACCGCTGGCAAGAGCCATAGCAGATTTCGCGCGCCGCCTCCATCGCCCGAACGGCGCCGGACGCGCGCAGGAGCCGCTAGCGGGCAAATCTGCGCGCGCCGGCCACGCAAAGCACGATGGCGAGCGTCGTGACCAGCATCGTCGGGCTCACGCGCTCGCGCAGCAGGAAGGCGGCGAGCAGCAGGCCGAAGAAGGGCTGGAGCAGTTGCAGCTGCCCCACCGCCGCAATTCCGCCCAGCGCAAGGCCCCGATACCAGAAGACGAAGCCGATCAGCATGCTGAACACCGAGACATAGGCAAGCCCCGCCCAGGCGCCGCCGTCGATGCCGGCGAAGGTGCCGGGCAGCGAGACGAGCGCGATGACCGCCATCAGCGGCAGGGAGAGGATCAACGCCCAGGAAATGACCTGCCAGCCGCCGAGCGTGCGCGAGAGCTTCGCGCCTTCCGCATAGCCGAGGCCGCAGGCGATGATGGCGGCGACCATCAGGAGATCGCCGACAAGCGAGGCCTCCCCGCCCGCATTCAGCGCGAAGCCCACCACCGTCGCGCTGCCGATGCCGGAAAACAGCCAGAACAGCGGCTTGGGCCGTTCCCCGCCGCGCAGCACGGCGAAGACCGCTGTCGCCAGCGGCAGGAGGCCGACGAAGACGATGGAATGGGCGGAGGTGATGTATTGCAGCGCCAATGCCGTCAGCAGGGGAAAGCCGACGACGACGCCGAGCGCGACGATCGCCAGCGGGAAAAGCGCATCGCGCGACGGTCTTGCCTGGCGCAGGAGAAAAAGCAGCGCCGCACCGAGCAGCGCGGCGATCACCGCGCGCGCCGACGTCAGGAACAGCGGCGAGAAATCCGCCACCGCCAGGCGTGTCGCCGGCAACGAGCCGCTGAAGATGACGACGCCGGCAAGCCCGCTGCCCCAGCCTTCCATGGATGTTCTCATTTTCCCTCGCATTCATCGTCCTTCTACGACGGCAGGGCTGGCGAAGACAGGGAAGAAGCGATACAATTAAAAGAAACTGTACTGGTTCAATATACAATACAGATGAGAAACCCTCTATGGGCAAGGCGGCTGCCCCTCACCCTAACCCTCTCCCCGCAAGCGGGGAGAGGGGACTTGCCCCACGA
>CAMLOC010000245.1 GCA_946481465.1 uncultured Shinella sp.
CAAGGTCGCCCGCAAGTCGCCCGGCCAGTGGAACATCAAGCCGGCCAACCCGGCCTCGCGCCCCGTCACCTCGCCGGCGCTCGCACTTAGCGAAAAGCTCGCCGGAGCCCTCGGCGTCCGGCAGGACAAGGGAAACGACGGGGACTGGGAAGAGTTTTGAGGCGCGCCTGAAAGCCGAAGCCCGGCCTCAGCCCTCCTGCGGCGGATAGGCATGCGTCTCGCCGCGGAAATCGCGCAGGCGAAAACAGCCGTCGTCCGCCTCCTCCACGGCCATGGAATCGGCCCGCACCTTGCCGTGGCCACCGGGAATGTCGAGGATATAGGCCGGCTGGCAGAGGCCGGAGACACGGCCGCGCAGGCTTTCGACCAGCGCCCGGCCCTCGGCGAGTGTCAGGCGGAAATGCGCGGTGCCCGGCGCAAGGTCGGGATGGTGCAGGTAATAGGGCTTGACCCGGTTCTCGACGAAGCTGCGCATCAGCTCGGCCAGCACCACCGCATCGTCGTTGACGCCCTTCAGGAGCACCGTCTGGCTGATCATCACCATGCCGGCATCGACGATGCGGGCGACGGCGGCGCGAGCCTCGGCCGTGAATTCGCGCGGATGGTTGGCGTGCAGCGCCACATAGGTCGTCTTGCCGGAGGATTTCAGAGCATCGATCAATGCCGCGTCGATGCGGCCGGGATCGACCACCGGCACGCGACTATGGAAGCGCACGATCTTCACATGGTCGATTGCGGCAAGGCGTTTCATGATGTCGCCGAGCCGCCGCGGCGAGAGCACGAGCGGATCGCCACCCGTCAGGATGACCTCCCAGATTTCCGGCCGGCCGGCGATATAGGCGATGGCCGCATCGAGTGCCTGGGCGGACAGGGTGCCGAGCCCTTCCGGCCCGACCATCTCGCGGCGGAAGCAGAAGCGGCAATAGACCGGGCAGACATGCACGGCCTTCAGGAGGACGCGGTCGGGATAGCGGTGGACGATACCCTCGACGGGGCTGTGCGCAAGGTCGCCGATCGGGTCGGCGCGCTCTTCCGGCAGGGTCGCGAGTTCCGCGGCGTCCGGTACGAACTGGCGGGCAATGGGATCATCCGGATCGTCCGGGTCGATCAGCGCGACGAGCGGCGGCGTGACGGCGACGGCGTAGCGCGCGGCAACCGCCGCCGCGCCTGCCCGCCCCGCCTCGGGAACGAGGCCGGCCTCGACCAGCTCCGCCACGGTCGTCAGGCTGCGCGCCGCCGTCATGGCGCGGTCTCCGCCACCGGCGCCCAGATCACCTGGTCGATACGCGTGGCGCCCGTTGCCAGCATGACCAGCCGGTCGAAGCCGAGCGCGATGCCGCTCGCCTCCGGCATAAGCGCGAGCGCGGCAAGGAAATCCTCGTCGAGCGGATAGGTCTCGCCGTAGACGCGGGCCTTTTCCGCCATTTCCAGCTCGAAGCGCCGGCGCTGCTCGCCCGCATCCGTCAGTTCGCCGAAGGCGTTGGCGAGCTCCACGCCGCAGGCATAGAGCTCGAAGCGCTCGGCGACGCGCCCGTCATGCGCGGCGGGCCGGGCGAGCGCCGCCTCCGCCGTCGGATATTCGCAGAGGATGGTGGCGCGGCCGAAGCCGAGCTGCGGCTCGACCTTTTCCACCAGCACGCGGCTGAAGAGGTCGGCCCAGGTGTCGTCTTCCGCAACGCGCAGGCCGGCCGCCCGCAGGGATGCGGCAAGGCGCATGCGGTCCGTCGCGCCGTCGGGGTCAATCGAGGCGAGGAGGTCGATGCCGGCATGGCGCCGGAAGGCATCCGCCACCGTCAGCCGCTCCGGCGGAAGCGCCGGATCGCAGGTCGCGCCGCGATAGGCGAGCATCGAGGCCCCCGTCACGCCGGCGGCCAGCGCGAGGATCTCGGCGCAGTCCGCCATCAGCACGTCATAGGCCTCGCCCGCGCGATACCATTCCAGCATGGTGAATTCGGGATGGTGCAGCGGCCCGCGCTCGCGGTTGCGATAGACATGGGCGAAGCAGGCGATGCGCCTTTCCCCCGCCGTCAGCAGCTTCTTGCAGGCGAATTCCGGCGAGGTGTGCAGGTAGAGCGGCGTCCGTGCGCCGGAATGGCCGATCGCGACGGTCTCGAAAGCGTGCAGATGCGCCTCGTTGCCCGGCGAGACCTGCAAGGTCGCCGTATCCACCTCGATGAAATCCCGCGCCGAAAACCAGCCGCGCAGCGCTGCCTGGATGCGGTTTCGCGCCAGGAGAAACGGCCGGCGGTCGGCATGGACATCGGGCGTCCACCAGGGCGAGGGCTTCGGGCTCATGGCGTCTCTATGACAGGTTTCTTCGCGCTTGCCGGCGGACAGACTGGTCTTTTGCCGGAATATAGGGTAGTTGCGGCCCCGAAAACACATTTTCGGCACTCGGGGAAGGCGTCTCACGGCGGTCCTCTACGCCGCGATCCATTCAGTTACAAGGAAGACTTATGGTAAAGATCATCGCCTCTTCCGTCCGCAAGGGCAACGTCCTCGAGGTCGAAGGCAAGCTCTATGTCGTGCTGACGGCGCAGAACTTCCACCCGGGCAAGGGCACGCCGGTCACCCAGGTCGACATGCGCCGCATCTCCGACGGCGTGAAGGTTTCCGAACGCTACCGCACGACCGAGCAGGTCGAGCGCGCCTTCGTGGAAGACCGCGAGCACAACTTCCTCTACGAGGACGGCGACGGCTACCACTTCATGAACCCGGAAAGCTACGACCAGCTCACCATGTCCCACGAGGACATCGGCGACCTCAAGGCCTATCTCCAGGAAGGCATGACGGTCATCCTGTCGGTGCATGAAGGCGTCGCCATCGCCATCGACCTGCCGCGCCATGTCACGCTCGAGATCACCGAGACGGAACCGGTCGTCAAGGGCCAGACGGCCTCCTCCTCCTACAAGCCGGCCATGCTGTCGAACGGCATCCGCACGCTGGTGCCGCCGCACATTTCTGCCGGCACGCGCGTCGTCATCGCGACGGAAGACGGTTCCTACGTGGAACGCGCCAAGGACTGAGCTTTTTGACGAGCGCATAATTCCTTTCTTTCAATCGTGCCGATTGAAAGGGTTATGCGCCAGCAGACGCAGAAGCCGCCCGCCGGAAACGGCTGGGCGGCTTTTTTTCTTCCAACTTGCAGAAAATCCGTTAAGACCAACCCCCGGCTCTTACCCAACCGAGACGGGAACCCCGCATGACCAAATTCGACGTGCTGACGGTCGGCAATGCCATCGTCGACATCATCGCGCGCTGTGACGAGACCTTCATCACGGACAACGGCATCATCAAGGGGGCGATGAACCTCATCGATGCGGAGCGGGCGGAACTGCTCTATTCCCGCATGGGGCCCGCGCTCGAAGCCTCCGGCGGCAGCGCCGGCAACACCGCCTCGGGCGTCGCGAGCTTTGGCGGCAGGGCCGCCTATTTCGGCAAGGTCGCGAACGACCAGCTCGGCGAGATCTTCATCCACGACATCCGCGCCCAGGGCGTGCATTTCGAGACGAAGCCGCTGGCCGGCCCGCCGCCGACCGCCCGCTCGATGATCTTCGTCACGCCCGACGGCGAGCGTTCGATGAACACCTATCTCGGCGCCTGCGTGGAACTCGGCCCCGAGGACGTGGAGGAAAGCGTCGTCGCCGACGCAAAGGTCACCTATTTCGAAGGCTATCTCTGGGATCCGCCGCGCGCCAAGGACGCGATCCGCGACTGCGCCCGCATCGCCCATGCGAACGGCCGCGAAATGTCGATGACGCTGTCGGACAGTTTCTGCGTGCACCGCTACCGCGGCGAATTCCTCGACCTGATGCGCTCCGGCACGATCGACATCGTCTTCGCCAACAAGGCGGAGGCGCTCGCGCTCTACGAGACCGAGGATTTCGAGGAGGCGCTGACGCGCATTGCGCAGGATTGCCGGCTGGCGGCGGTGACGATGAGCGAGGAAGGCTCGGTCATCCTGTCGAAGGGCGAGCGCACGAAGGTGGATGCGATCAGCATTCCGAGCGTCGTCGACACGACGGGTGCGGGCGACCTCTATGCCGCCGGCTTCCTCTACGGCTATACGGCCGGACGGTCGCTTTCCGATTGCGGCCGGCTCGGCAGCCTTGCCGCCGGCCTCGTCATCCAGCAGGTCGGGCCCCGCCCGCTGCTGTCGCTGGCCGACGAAGCCCGCAAGGCCGGCCTTATTTGAAGGCTTCGCCCGGATAGGCGCCCCAGATCTCGTTCTGCGAGACCCAGCCGGCCGTGCCGTCCGCCTCGGCGCGGCACCAGTCGCCGTTGCATTCGCCGACCTTGACGACGACGCCGGGCTGGATCTTCGCGATGACCGACGAGTTCGACATGGCGTCGCGGCGCATGTTGACGAAGATGCCCTCGCCCTTGCCGCGCATCCACGGCGCGGTCACCGCCGTGCGCTCGCCGGAGAGCAGCGCCTGGTTGACCCAGCCCTCCGTGCCGTCCGCATCGCGGATGCGGCGCCAGTTGTCGTATTCCTGGATGATTTCCACCGGAACGCCCGACTTGAGGTAGCGCCAGGCGACGGCATAGTCGACGCTGGGGCCGACGCGCAGGTTGACGCTTTTCGCCTTGAGGCTGACGAAGCGGGGCAGCGGCAGGCCGCTCGGCCCCTTGGCCGCCTGGGCATGGGCGTACTGGACGCCGGCAACGGAGACGAGGATGCCCGCAAGGGCGGCAAGGCTGAAACGCAGGACAAGGTTACGCATGGACGATCCGCACAAACTGGAGAGGGCATCAGGCTGCCGGACCGGCGCAAAGTGGCAAATCGCGGGAACGCCGAAGAGGGCGGATTGTCTTCGCGACCGGGTCTGGTAGAAAATGCCCCTGATGAAGCAATCCTTGCCCAACTTGGTTAAGGACCCGTCAACAGGACGCCGGAACAGCCCATGACCCAGAAGAAAAAACCGAAGGTCTACATCACCCGCCGCCTGCCGGAGGTCGTGGAGACCCGGATGCGCGAGCTGTTCGACGCCGAACTGAACATCGACGACACGCCGCGCAGCCAGCCCGAACTCGTCGCCGCCGTCAAATCGGCCGACGTCCTGGTGCCGACGCTGACGGACCGGATCGACGCCGCGCTCATCGAGCAGGCCGGCCCGCAACTGAAGCTGATCGCCTGCTTCTCCAACGGCGTCGACAATGTCGACGTGGAGGCGGCCGCCAAGCGCGGCATCACCGTCACCAACACGCCGAACGTGCTGACCGAGGACACCGCCGACATGACGATGGCGCTGATCCTCGCCGCGCCGCGCCGCCTTGCGGAAGGCGCGCGCATCCTGACGGACCGCAAGGGCGAATGGGCCGGCTGGTCGCCGACCTGGATGCTCGGCCGGCGCATCTGGGGCAAGCGCCTCGGCATCGTCGGCATGGGCCGCATCGGCACCGCCGTCGCCCGCCGCGCCAAGGCCTTCGGCCTCTCCATCCACTACCACAACCGCCACCGCGTGCGCCCGGACACGGAGGACGCGCTGGAAGCGACCTATTGGGACAGCCTCGACCAGATGCTGGCGCGCGTCGACATCGTCTCGGTCAACTGCCCCTCGACGCCGGCGACCTATCACCTGCTGTCGGCCCGAAGGCTCGAATTGATGCAGCCGACGAGCTACATCGTCAACACGGCGCGCGGCGGCATCATCGACGAGACGGCGCTGATCAAGTGCCTGCGCGAGGGCAGGATCGCCGGCGCCGGCCTCGACGTCTTCGAGAACGAGCCGTCGGTCAACCCGAAACTGCTGAAGCTCGCCGCCGAGGGCAAGGTCGTGCTCCTGCCGCATATGAGCTCGGCGACGCTTGAAGGCCGCATCGACATGGGCGAGAAGGTGGTCATCAACATCCGCACCTTCTTCGACGGCCATCGCCCGCCGGACCGGGTGCTGCCGGGGCGGGTTTAAGCCGTAGATACCCCCCTCTGCCCTGCCGGGCATCTCCCCCTCAAGGGGGGAGATTGGATGGGGTATGCTCACTGCCCCCGAAACGCACGTTGCTCAGCGCTCGACGTTCAATTGAGGCGGGGCAGTCACCGCGAGTCACTCTCCCCCCT
>CAMLOC010000246.1 GCA_946481465.1 uncultured Shinella sp.
GCGCCGATCCTGCTCCTCGACGAGCCGACCAACCATCTCGATATCGGCCACCAGATCAGCCTGCTCCAGCTCGTGCGCGAGCAGGAGCTGACCGTCGTCGCCGCGCTGCACGATCTCAACCATGCCGCCATGTTCTGCGACCGCATCGCCGTGATGCAGGGCGGCCGCATCGTCGCGCTCGGCACGCCCGGCAAGGTCCTGGAGGCGCAGCGCCTCAACGACGTCTTCGGCGTCACCGTCGATGTCGAGCGCGACGGTGCCGGCGGCTGCTTCATCCGCTATCGCCGGCCGGAGCCGCGGCCGCCGCGTCTGAAACTGGTTGCGGGCGAGGGGACATGATGCACGGCACGCGCTCCAACGACCACCTGAAGGAAGACATTCGCGATTACTGGTCGCGCCGCTCGGAAACCTTCGATCTCGCCTTCGGCCACCGTATTCCCGAAGGGCCGGAATTCGACGCCTGGGCGACGGCGATCCGGGAGAACCTCGGCCCTGAGCCGCGCCGGGTGCTGGAGCTTGCCTGCGGCACGGGCGAGGTGACGCGCCTTCTCCTTTCGCTCGGCCATGCGGTGACGGCGCTCGATTTCTCCGAGGCGATGCTGGCGGTGGCACGGAAGAAACATGCCGGGGCGAAAGACCTTCGCTTCCTGCTCGCCGATGCGGAAAATCCGATGGAGCCGGACGAGAGTTATGACGCGATCGTCTGCCGCCATCTCGTCTGGACGCTGACGACGCCGGATGCGGCCTTCGCCGAATGGCACCGCATGCTGAAGCCCGGCGGCATCCTGCTGTTCTTCGACGGCGACTGGTCCGCGCCGACCCGCCTTGGGCGGCTGGCAGGCCGGGCCATCGCCCTCATCGACAAGGTGATCGGCACCGATCCGCACTATGACGGCGCGATGAGCGACCGGCATGCCAGCATCATGCAGCGCCTGCCCTTCGGTGAAGGGCTTACCGTCGAGCGCGTGCTGCCGCTGCTCGCGGCGGCGGGATTCCGCGACATGGCGGTTCGCTCGCATGCGCCGATCGCCAAGGCCCAGCGTCGCACGGCGGACCTGCGCAACAGGCTGCGCACCCTGCTTTACCGCCGCTTCATCCTCTGCTGCCGGAAGTAGCCCCGTCCAGCTCCGGCTCCACCGTCAGCTTGACCCGGTCGGCGGCAAAGCGCGTACGGGAGAACTGGATCGGAACGCCGTCGAGGTCGGTATTGACGGCCGTCGCCACGAGGATGATGGCCCCCGGCGAGAGCTTGAGGTGGCGGATATCGTCGCCTTCGGCATGGATGGCGGAGATTTCCGTCGATCGGCGCACATAGTCGGACACGTCGAGTTCGCGAAACGACGCCGTGATCGAGCGCGTCCTCTCATAAGCCGTGTCGATCCCACTGAACCGGTCGGCCGGGAAATAATGCGTGCCGCAGGAAACCGGGCGTCTGTCGGCGCTGTTGACGGTTTCGAGCCGGATGCAGGGCGTGCCGGGCGCAAGGCCGAGCGCCGCGGCGATCGCGGCGGGCGCCGCCTCCGTCGCGGCCGCCAGCAACCGCCCTTCCAGATTGCGCGTCTGGTCGCCGAGCCCTTGTGAAAAGCGCGTGCGGCGGGAGATGGGAAAGCGCAACCGGTCGCGCCGCTCGATACGCGTGCCGATGCCCTGGATGGGCCTGACGATGCCTTCTTCCGCCAGGGCCGCCATGGCGCTGCGCACCGTGTGGCGGTTCACGCCGAAGCGGCCGGCCAGCACCGTCTCCGGCGGCATCATGCCGGTCTCGTCGAAATCGCCGTTGTTGATCGCAAGGCGCATGCGGTCCGCGATCTGCCGCCAGAGCGCCACGCCCGATTGCCGTTCCACCATTTCCGCCCCCGCCGAACTGCATTGTCACACCCTTGTCATTCCGGCCGATTAAGACGAAACTCAAGATGTTCGGTTGTCTAGATTAATAGACATTTGGAGATGAGGCAATGGCATCCATTCAGAAATCCGCGGAGCCCGCCGCGACCAGCGCCCGGCAGAGGGCGATGGGCCTGCTTGCGAAGGCGAGTCGGGCCGAGTTGCAGACAGCGTTCGACGCGCTCGCCGATAAGCCGGCCGCCCAGCCGGTGCGCGGCCCGGAAACGGGTCTCGTCATGGTGCGCGGGCGCATAGGCGGCGGCGGGGCGCCGTTCAATCTCGGCGAGGCGACGGTGACCCGCGCGAGCATCCGCCTCGACGACGGCACGGTCGGCCACGGCCAGGCGCTCGGCACCGACGGTGCCAAGGCGCGGCTTGCGGCGATCTTCGACGCGCTCTTCCAGCAGCCGGCCCATCGGGCCGGGGTGGAGGCGCTGCTTGACGGGATCGCTGCGCGTATCGCCGGCGAGGACGCCGGGAAAGCGCGCCAGACCGCCGCCACCCGCGTCGATTTCTTCACCATGGTTCGCGGAGAGGACTGATGACATTGGATACGCTCGCCTTCGCAGGCGGTTTCAAGGAGCCGGTGTTCGAGGCCCAGGCCGTCTTTCGCACGCTGATGGACTGCATGGCCCGCCCGGGAGCGATCGGCACGGTCGACGCGGTGGTCGTGCCGCCTGCGCCGCTGAATGCCGCGGCCGGCGCGGTCGCGCTGACGCTTTGCGACCATGACACCGCCGTCTGGCTGACCCCTGCGCTTACGGCTTCGGCGCTGCCGGCCTGGCTCGCCTTCAATGCCGGCGCGACCGTCACCGACGCGCGGCAGGATGCCCGCTTCGCCTTTGTCGAGAAGGGCGCGATGTTGCCGAACCTCTGCCTCTTCGCGCAGGGCACGCAGGAATATCCGGATCGCTCGACGACGCTGGTCGTCGAGATCGACGCCTTCGAGGGCGGCCGGCCGCTCGTGCTGCGGGGGCCCGGTATCCGCAGCGAGGCGGAGATCGCGCCCGTCGGCCTGCCGGACATGTTCGCGCATTTCTGGTCGGAGAACCGGCAGGGTTTTCCGCGCGGCGTCGACCTGATCCTCGTCGCGGGCGCAAGCATCCTCTGCCTGCCGCGCACCACCGTCATCAGCGTGAAGGAGGCGTAGACCCATGTATGTTGCCGTCAAGGGTGGCGAAGCCGCCATCTCCAACGCCCACCGCCTGCTCGCCGACCGCCGGCGCGGCGACCGTTCGCTCCCGGCCATCGGCATCGAGCAGATCGTCGCCCAGCTCGGCCTTGCGGTCGACCGCGTGATGGCCGAAGCCTCGCTCTATGACCGCTCGCTCGCCGCGCTCGCCGTGCGCCAGGCCCGCGGCGACATGATCGAGGCGATCTTCATCCTGCGCGCCTACCGCACGACGCTGCCGCGCTTCGGCTATTCGAGGCCGGTGGAGACGGGCGACATGCTGGTTGAGCGCCGCGTTTCGGCGACCTACAAGGACCTGCCGGGCGGCCAGCTTCTGGGCCCGACCTTCGACTATACCCATCGCCTGCTCGACCCGTCGCTGTTGACCGATGAAGCCGTCGATGTGCCGCTGGAACGCGAGGAGGCCGGCGAGCCGGTCATGCGCGTCTCCGATATTCTCGCGGGCGAGGGGCTTGTCGAAGAGGACGGCCG
Source organism: uncultured Shinella sp. (assembly GCA_946481465.1). Next base: position 3,548 of record CAMLOC010000246.1, read on the forward strand.
CCTGCCGGACGGCCATGTCGCGGGCGACCTGACGCGCGAGCCGCTGGAATTCCCGATGGCGCGGGACCTGCGCCTGCAGGCGCTCGCCCGCGGCGACGAGGGCTTTCTCCTGGCGCTCGGCTATTCCACCCAGCGCGGCTATGCCCGTACCCATCCCTTCGTTGGGGAAGTCCGCATCGGCGAGGTCGAGGTGGAGCTGGACATGCCGGAGCTTGGCTTTGCCGTCTCGCTCGGCCGCATCCAGGTGACGGAGTGCCAGATGATCGCCCAGTTCAAGGGCTCGGCAAAGAACCCGCCGCAGTTCACCCGCGGCTACGGCCTCGTCTTCGGCCAGAGCGAGCGCAAGGCCATGGCCATGTCGCTGGTCGACCGGGCGCTGCGCGCGGAGGAATTCGGCGAGGACATCGTCGCCCCGGCGCAGGACGAGGAATTCGTCATCTCCCATTCCGACAACGTGCAGGCGACCGGCTTCGTCGAGCACCTGAAACTCCCGCATTACGTGGATTTCCAGGCCGAACTCGATCTCGTGCGCCGCATGCGGCGGGAATACGAGGCCGCGCAGAACACCGATCTCCCGGAGGCCGCAGAATGAGCACGGCACAACTGGCGACCTACAATTTCGCCTATCTCGACGAACAGACCAAGCGCATGATCCGCCGGGCGATCCTGAAGGCGATCGCCATCCCCGGCTACCAGGTGCCCTTCGCCTCGCGCGAAATGCCGATGCCCTACGGTTGGGGCACCGGCGGCGTGCAGGTGACGGCGGCGATCCTCGGCCCCGACGACGTCCTCAAGGTCATCGACCAGGGGGCGGACGACACGACCAACGCCGTCTCCATCCGCGCCTTCTTCCAGAAGGTCGCCAATGTGGCGGTGACGACGAAGACGCGGGAGGCGACGATCATCCAGACGCGCCATCGCATTCCCGAGGAGAGGCTGACGGCCGGCCAGACGCTCGTCTACCAGGTGCCGATCCCCGAGCCCTTGCGCTTCCTCGAGCCGCGCGAGACCGAGACGCGAAAAATGCATGCGCTGGAGGAATACGGCCTTATGCACGTAAAACTCTACGAGGACATCGCCCGCAACGGCCATATCGCCACGACCTACGCCTATCCGGTGAAGGTGGAGGGCCGCTATGTGATGGACCCGTCCCCGACGCCGAAATTCGACAATCCGAAGATGCACATGTCGGAAGCGCTCCAGCTTTTCGGCGCGGGCCGCGAGAAGCGCATCTATGCCGTGCCGCCCTATACCGAGGTCGTCAGCCTCGATTTCGAGGACCATCCCTTCGAGATCCAGACCTTCGACAAGCCCTGCGCGCTGTGCGGCGCGGAGAATGTCTATCTCGACGAGGTGGTGCTCGACGACAAGGGCGGGCGGATGTTCGTCTGCTCGGACACCGACCATTGCGAGGAACGCTGCGCGAACGGCCATCGCGGCCACCTGGCCTATGACAAGGAGGCTGCGGAATGACGATCGCTCACCCCCCTCTGCCCTGCCGGGCATCTCCCCCTCAAGGGGAGAGATCGGCAGGCGGCAAAAACTTCGCTCAAGTTGCGTCGTCCAAGGCGGGCGAAGCCTCTCTTCATTCAATCTCCCCCCTTGTGGGGGAGATGTCCGGCAGGACAGAGGGGGGTAACACGGCCTCCCGCATCACGGAGGCCGCACGATGACCGACACCCCGCTCCTCAAGGTCCGCGACATCTCGAAATTCTACGGTGCGCGCATCGGCTGCAAGAACGTTTCCTTCGATCTGTGGCCGGGCGAAGTGCTGGCGATCGTCGGCGAATCCGGTTCCGGCAAGACGACGCTGCTCAATTGCCTCGCCACCCGCCTGATGCCGACCTCCGGTTCGGTCGAATACCGCATGCGTGACGGCGGGATGCGCGATCTGTCGCGCATGAGCGAGGCGGAGCGCCGCTTCCTGATGCGCACGGACTGGGGTTTCGTGCATCAGAACCCGGCGGACGGCCTGCGCATGGCCGTGTCGGCGGGCGCCAATGTCGGCGAGCGGCTGATGGCCGTCGGCGAGCGCCACTACGGCAATATCCGTGCGACGGCCGGCAACTGGCTCGGCCGCGTCGAGATCAGCACGGACCGCATCGACGACCAGCCGCGCGCCTTTTCCGGCGGCATGCGCCAGCGCCTGCAGATCGCCCGCAACCTCGTCACCTCGCCGCGCCTCGTCTTCATGGACGAGCCGACGGGCGGCCTCGACGTCTCGGTTCAGGCCCGCCTGCTCGATCTCCTGCGCGGCCTCGTGCAGGACCTCGACCTGTCCGTGATCATCGTCACGCACGACCTCGCCGTCGCCCGTCTCCTCTCGCACCGCATGATGGTGATGAAGGATGGCGTCGTCATCGAGCAGGGGTTGACCGACCGCGTGCTCGACGATCCGCGCGAAGCCTATACCCAGCTCCTCGTCTCCTCCATCCTGCAGGTCTGAACCATGACCACGCCTCTCAAAGTTTCCAATCTCGATAAGACCTTCACCATGCATCTGCGCGGCGGGT
>CAMLOC010000247.1 GCA_946481465.1 uncultured Shinella sp.
CGTTCTGGAACATCTCCATGTTGCGCCGCGTCTGCTCCTCCAGCGCCTTCATCGGCCCGGCTACGTTCGACATGTTCATCATGTCGATGGGCGTCTTGCCCATGGCCTTGTTCATCTGGTCGCGGAAGCGCTCCTGCTCCTTGGCGAAGGCGATCATCGACTGCTCGAGGAAGGACGGCACGATCATCTGCATCTGGTCGCCGTAGAAGGCGATGAGCTGGCGCAGGAACGGGATCGGCAGCATGTTCTGCCCGTCCTTGTTCTCCAGTTCGAAGATGATCTGCGTCAGCACCGAATGGGTGATGTCCTCGCCGGACTTGGCGTCCTGCACGGTGAAATCCTCGCCCTTCTTCACCATGACCGCGAGATCGTCCAGTGTCACATAGGTGCTCGTGCCCGTGTTGTAGAGCCGCCGGTTCGCATATTTCTTGATGACGATCTGACCGTCGTTCCTGGCCATTAGGGTCTCCTCATCCCCGTATTTCCATTTCTTTTTTGGTCCTGGCGAGTATCGGCAAAAAGACGCGCGCTGACAATCGAATTGTGCAATGCGGCGAGCGATGCTGCGCAACATGGTTTTTCGCGCCGCAGGCCGCTTCCGTGAAATTTTAGCGGCATCGGATATCCCGTTTGACTCTCCTCCTCCGCTTTGCCAGTTTTGATTTCGGGAGAACCGCCGGGCTCGCGCCGCTCGTGCGCCGGGGCCGGTTCCAAGGCCGACCGCAAGGTCGCAGACATGAGGAAGCACGCCATGAGCACCCCATCCATCGTCATCGCCAGCGCCGCCCGCACGGCGGTCGGCTCCTTCAACGGAGCCTTCGCCAACACGCCCGCCCACGAACTCGGCGCGACGGTCATTTCGGCGGTTCTGGAGCGCGCGGGCGTGGCCGCGGGCGAGGTGAACGAGGTGATTCTCGGCCAGGTCCTGCCGGCCGGCGAGGGCCAGAATCCGGCCCGCCAGGCCGCCATGAAGGCCGGCGTCCCGCAGGAGGCGACCGCCTGGGGCATGAACCAGCTCTGCGGCTCGGGCCTGCGCGCCGTGGCGCTCGGCATGCAGCAGATCGCCACCGGCGATGCCGGCATCATCGTCGCCGGCGGCATGGAATCCATGTCCATGGCGCCGCATTGCGCGCATCTGCGCGGCGGCGTGAAGATGGGCGATTTCAAGATGATCGACACGATGATCAAGGACGGCCTGACCGACGCCTTCTACGGCTACCACATGGGCATCACCGCCGAGAACGTCGCCAGGCAGTGGCAGCTTTCGCGCGACGAGCAGGACGTCTTCGCCGTTTCCTCGCAGAACAAGGCCGAGGCCGCCCAGAAGGAGGGCCGCTTCAAGGACGAGATCGTTCCCTTCATCGTCAAGGGCCGCAAGGGTGACGTCAGCGTCGATGCCGACGAATATATCCGCCACGGCGCGACGCTCGAATCGATGGCGAAGCTCCGTCCCGCCTTCGACAAGGAGGGCACCGTGACCGCCGCCAACGCCTCCGGCCTCAATGACGGCGCCGCCGCTGCCCTTCTGATGAGCGAGGCCGAAGCCTCCCGCCGCGGCATCCAGCCGCTCGCCCGCATCGTCTCCTGGGCGACGGCCGGCGTCGACCCGAAGATCATGGGCACCGGCCCGATCCCGGCCTCCCGCAAGGCGCTCGAGCGCGCCGGCTGGAAGATCGGCGACCTCGACCTCGTCGAGGCCAACGAGGCCTTCGCGGCCCAGGCCTGCGCCGTCAACAAGGATCTCGGCTGGGATCCGTCGATCGTCAACGTCAACGGTGGCGCCATCGCCATCGGCCACCCGATCGGCGCGTCCGGCGCCCGTATCCTCAACACGCTCCTCTTCGAAATGAAGCGCCGCGGCGCGAAGAAGGGCCTTGCCACGCTCTGCATCGGCGGGGGCATGGGCGTGGCGATGTGCGTCGAGAGCATGTAAGCATCAGCTTGCAGACTGCTTTGCCATGACCTGCCGCCGGCAGGGCGTCGGGTCGACTCGAAAACAGTTCCAGGGGAGTGAGCCACATGAGCAGGGTAGCATTGGTAACGGGCGGGTCGCGGGGCATCGGCGCTGCCATTTCGGTGGCGCTGAAGGCGGCCGGGTACAAGGTGGCCGCAAGCTATGCCGGCAATGACGATGCAGCCAACGCCTTCAAGGCGGAAACCGGCATCCCGGTCTACAAATGGGACGTTGCGAGCTACGAGGCCTGCGTCGAGGGGATAGGCCGGGTGGAGGCGGATCTCGGTCCGGTCGATATCCTCGTCAACAATGCGGGCATCACCAAGGATGCGATGTTCCACAAGATGACGCCGGAGCAATGGGGCGCGGTCATCAACACCAACCTTACCGGCCTCTTCAACATGACGCATCCGATCTGGTCGGGCATGCGCGACCGCAGCTTCGGCCGCGTCATCAACATCTCCTCGATCAACGGCCAGAAGGGCCAGATGGGCCAGGCGAACTATTCCGCCGCCAAGGCCGGCGACCTCGGCTTCACCAAGGCGCTTGCCCAGGAAGGCGCGGCCAAGGGCATCACGGTCAACGCCATCTGCCCCGGCTATATCGGCACCGAAATGGTGCGCGCCATTCCGGAAAAGGTGCTGAACGAGCGGATCATTCCGCAGATCCCGGTCGGCCGCCTCGGCGAGCCGGACGAGATCGCCCGCATCGTCGTCTTCCTCGCCTCGGACGACGCCGGCTTCATCACCGGCTCGACCATTTCGGCGAATGGCGGCCAGTTCTTCGTCTGACCGTCGTCATCGCAAAGGGAACACGGCGCCTTCGGGCGCCGTTTTTCATGGTAGGATGCGCAGAAGGGAGACGGCGCCATGAAACAGGAAAAGCTCGAAGAGGCGGCGATCGCCGAAGCGCTGGCAAGCCTTGACGGCTGGGTCCGCTCGGAAGACGGCATCGCCATCGAGAGGAAATTCAAGTTCTCGTCGTTCCGCGAGGCGTTCGGCTTCATGACCGAGGGGGCGCTCGCAGCGGAAAAATTCAACCACCACCCCGAATGGTTCAACGTCTATAACCGTGTCGAGGTGCGGGTGACGAACCATGATGCGGGCGGACTGACGGAGCTGGACTTCAAGCTGGCGGCTGCAATGGACAAGGCGGCGGCCCTGCGCACGAAGAGTTGAACAGCCGCAAAACCGTTCCCATATCATTCCCGCCGGGTTTTTCCGGCATCGCCACCTGAAGGAGGCCATGCATGGATGACGTGAAGATCGGCGAGATTCTTCTGCCGGGAGACGAGGACGAGCAGGAGCGTCAGGAGAGCCGCGTGAAGAAGCGGTTCTGGCCGGTCCTCAAGCGCGCGATGCGGCAGGTGCCGTTCTCCCGTGATCTCGTCGCCGCCTATTATTGCGCGCTGGATTCCCGCACGCCCACCAAGGTGCGCGGCATCCTGCTCGCCGCGCTCGCCTATTTCGTATTGCCGCTCGACGGCATTCCGGATTTCTTTGCGCTGGTCGGCTTTTCCGATGACATCGCGGTGCTGACGGCCGCCTTCGCCGCCATCCGCGGCCATATCCGCGAGGACCACTATGTGGCCGCCGACAAGGCGCTTGCGGAGGAGCCGGACGCGCAGACGGCCGGTTGATGTCCACCCGCGCCGTGCTCGACCGTAGGGCGAGAAGTCAAATTCTTGCCCTATTCCTTGTGCCTTAAATGGCTTCGACGGGTTCTATCTCACCAAACGGGGACTGCGCGCGCACCTTTCTCGGCAATCCCGGCAAACGGGCTTGGCGGCTTTGCCTGCGCGTTTGTGCCGGTGCGGCGCGGAAGAGCCTTGTAAATGCGTTGCATGTTGACGGTTTGGTAACCTGAATTAAGTCAAAATAAATCAAATCGTCATCATGCATGGCCGACACCGGCATCGAAGGCGCCGCCTTCGGCCGGGCAATCACTGGCAAGACAACCGGCAGGAAAACATGTTCGTAAGAAAGCTCGCAACCGCACTCGCCCTCGTCGTCGTGACCGCAGGCGTTGCCTCGGCCCAGACGCCGACGCGCATTCAGCAGTTCAATGCCTGGGGTGCCTATTCCTACCAGGCGAACGGCGGCAAGGTCTGCTACGTGCTGTCGGTGCCGAAGGAGAAGAACCCGGCCGGCGTCGACCACGGCGACGTCTTCTTCCTCGTCTCGCAGCGCCCGGGCCAGAACATCAGCTACGAGCCGCAGGCGATGATGGGCTATCCGCTGCAGGAAGCCTCCAAGGTCAACGTCGTCATCGACGGGCGCACCTTCGTGATGTTCACCAAGGGCAATTCGGCCTGGGTGGAGAACGCCGCCGAAGAGCCGGCCCTCGTCGCCGCCATGAAGGGCGGCAAGGATATGCAGGTCCAGGCCAAATCCCGCCGCGGCACGGGCACGTCCTACTCCTATTCGCTCTCGGGCATCTCCGCGGCGCTGAAGCAGATCGAAAGCTGCCGCTGAACCTTTCAGCGGGCAGAAATGGAAAAGGCCGGCGTTTCCGCCGGCCTTTTCCGTTTGTTCGAGCGTCAGGCCCGGCTGCGCGCCATGAGGGCAAGAGCCGCCAGGACCAGGACGGCCGCCAGCGAGAAGGTGACCTGCATGCCCGCGGCGATCGCGGCGGGATCGGCCTGCGTCAACGTCCTGCCGCCGACGGCGAGCGCGAAGACCGCGCCCATCAGGGACGCTCCCGTGATGAGGCCGAGATTGCGCGAAAGGGCAAGCAGGCCGGAGATGACGCCGCGCTCCTCCGCGCCGACACCGCCCATGACCGCCGCATTGTTGGCGGCCTGGAAAAGCTGGTAGCCCGGCGTCAGCACGACGATTGCCGCGACATAACCGCCAAGGCCGAAGAAGGCGGAAAGGATGGGCAGCCCCAGCGCGCCCAGGACCATCGCGGCCAGTCCCGCCAACCCCATGCGCCGGGCGCCGAAGCGGTCGACCAGCCGGCCCGCGGCGACGCCGCTTGCAATCGAGACGAAGGGGCCGACCGCCAGCACGAAGCCGACGCCGGCCGGGCCGAGCCCCAGGCTGCGGGCGAGGTAGAACGGCCCGACGACGAGTGTCGCCATCATCACCGTGGCGACCAGGCCGTTGGCGGCTAGGCTCGCCCGGAACCCGGCGCGGCGGAAGGCGGCGGGACGGATCAGCGGCGCGGTCGCCCGCTGCTGCCGCAGCACGAAAAGGCCCATGCCTGCGACGGAAGCGGCGAGGAGGGCGGCATTGAGCGGCCCGAAGGCGCCCTTGCCCACGGTCATCGCCAGTGCATAGGCGGTGAGCGTTACCGCCAGCAGGCCGGCGCCGGGGAAATCGAAGCGGGCAGCCGCCGCACCGCCCCGATCGGCGGGCAGGAAGCGCCAGACCAGCCCCAGTGCGGCAAGGCCGAAGGGGATGGCGACGAGAAAAATCGCCGGCCAGCCGAAAACCGCGATCAGCAGGCCGCCGAGCGAGGGGCCCAGCGCAGTGCCGACCGCGGACATGGTGCCGAGAAGGCCCATGGCGCTGCCGATCCGTTCGTGCGGCACGGTCTCGCTGACGAAGGCCATGGCAAGCGCCATCATCGCCGCCGCGCCCAGCCCCTGCAGGGCTCGGGCGGCGATCAGGAGCGGCAGCGTCGGTGCAAGCCCCGCCAGCGCCGAAGCGGTGGTGAACAGCGCAAGGCCCGCAAGCAGTAGCCGGCGGCGGCCGAAAAGGTCGCCGAGCCGCCCGACGCCGACGATCAGCACCGTGCTTGCCAGGAGGTAGGCCAGCACCACCCATTGCACCTGCCCGAACGGCGCGGCGAAACTTTCCGCCAGCGTCGGCAGCGCGACATTGGCGATGCTGGTGCCGAGCGAGGAGAGCAGGATGGCGAGCGACAGGCCGCCAAGCGCACCGGCCGTACCATGTGTCGTCGTGAGGGTCCGTGCATCTGCCATGGCATTCTCCTGTCGTTGGTTCTCCCGACAGATAGATTTTTGGCGGATAAGGCGGAAGGCGCATCATTTGCACTTCATTCGTGCGTCAAACGCCATGTGATCTTCCCGGAAGAATGCTAGGATCGCGCCATGTCCCGGCCCGATCTCAATCTTCTCGTCACTCTCGACGTGCT
>CAMLOC010000248.1 GCA_946481465.1 uncultured Shinella sp.
GTGCGAGCGTCCTCGAGCTCGGCCAGCCAAGCCTCGCCGTCCCGGCGCGCGCCGACGAGCGCGGTCCGGGTCAGGATCTCGGCGCCGCGCCCGCGCGCATCGAGCGCGTTCAGCACCACGAGCCGGGAATCGTCGACCCAGCAATCGGAGTATTCGAAGCCCTTGCGGAAATGCGGCTCGAGCGGCCTGCCCTCGGGCGCGCTGCGGAGATCCAGCGCGCGGGTCGGCGGCAACTTCTCGCGTCCGCCGAGATGGTCGTAGAGGAACAGGCCGAGCCTGACCAGCCAGGCCGGACGCTCGGTCGGGCTGTGCGGCAGGACGAAGCGCATCGGCCAGATGATGTGCGGCGCGGCCCTGAGCAGCACCTCGCGCTCGATCAGCGCCTCGCGCACCAGGCGGAACTCGTAATATTCGAGATAGCGCAGGCCCCCGTGCACCAGTTTGCCGGAGCGCGAGGAGGTGCCTTCGGCAAGGTCGTCCTTTTCGCAGAGCACGACCTTCAGCCCGCGGCCGGCCGCATCGCGGGCCATGCCCGCGCCGTTGATGCCGCCGCCGATCACGAAGAGGTCAATACGCTCGGGCTCGTTCATCTCAATCTCCTTGCTTCAGCGCGCGGCCAGGATGTCCCAGGCGGGCGCGATGCCTCGGCGCACGTCCGAATAGGCGGCGAAGAGGCGTGTCATGCGTTGGATTTCCTCGGGCTTCGGCGGCTCGGCGTCGCCAAGCTCGGGCGTCACCCAGTCGGCGATGCAGTCGTCCATCGTGCGGTAGGCGCCTATCGCGACCGCCGCCATCATCGAGGCGCCCGCCGCGCCCGCCTCCTCGCGCGTCGAGACCCGCACGGGCGCGCCCAGCGCCGCGCCGAGCGTGCCGCGCAGCGAAGCGGAACGGGCCGCGCCGCCGGAAACGCGCAGCTCGGAGGGAAGCGTGCCCATGGCGGCATAGCAATCGCGCGTCGCCATGCCGAGGCCTTCGACGACGGCGCGCACGAGATCCGGATAGCGGTGGCGGCTGGAAAGGCCGGTGAAGCTGGCGCGGGCGCGCGCATTGACGAAGGGGCCGCGTTCGCCGGCCTCGGAAATATAGGGATGGTAGAGGATGTTGCCGGGCTTGCTCGTGGCGAACCACTGGTCGACGCGGCCGATCATGTCGTTGAGGCTGGCGGTGACGCCGAATTCCCCCAGAAGATCCGCGCCGAGCTGGAGCAGCCAGTCGAGGTTGATCGTCGCGCCCATATTGGTCTGGACCTGGGTGACGACGCCGGGGATCGGCAGGGCGATGACATAGCCGGTGCGCTCGGCGTTCAGCACGACCTCGGAAACGGGTTTTGCGAGCAGGTGCACGCCGGTGGAGCCGATGGCGGAGCAGGCGGCGTTGCGGCCCTCGCTGCGCACGCCCGCGCCGAGCGCGGTCATGCACATGTCGACATAGCCGAGGCAGACCGGCGTGCCGGGCTTGAGGCCCGCGGCGGCGGCCGCCTCCGCCGTCAGCGGGTGGACGGTCTCGGTGCCCTCGATCACCTCCGGCAGCAGGCTGCGGCGATGGGTGAGGCCGAGGGCGGCGAGCACGTCGCCGTCATAGGCGCGGGTGCGGAAGTTGCCGAAGGTGAAGCTCACTTCGGAAGGATCGGTGGCGCGAATGCCCGTCAGGTTCAGGTAGAGCCAATCCTTGCAGTGCATCGCCGTTTCGGCGCCTGCGAGGAGTTCTGGAAAATACCGGTCCATATGGGCGAGCTGCGCGCCCTGCTGGCAGGTGTTGAGGCCGGTGCCGGTCGCCGCGAACCGCGTGCGGTCGGCATCGGAGGCGGCGAGGCGCTCGACGGTCGGCGCGGCGCGGGCGTCGAGCCACAGTCAGGCATCGCCGGCCGGGCGGTTTCCCGCGCCAACCAGCCAGGTGCCGTCGCCCTGGCCGGTGACGGCGATGGCGGCGGCGCGATCCGCAAGGTTTTCGACCCTTTCGGCAAGGCCGCGCAGCGCGCGGGTGCAGTCGAGCCAGGTCTGGTCGAGCGACTGGGTGACCGCGCCGTTCTCGGCCGTCGTATAGGTGTTGCGCACGGAGGCGCTGGCGACCTGGCGGCCGGAAAGCGTGAAGGCGACGGCCTTCATGACGGAGGTGCCGGCATCGACGCCGATGATCAGATCCGCCTTAGCCATGGTCGACGCCCCCGGCGCCTGCGGCAGCCAGCATCGCCTTGCCCGACATGATACAGAGCATTCGATCCTCCCGACGGTCTCTCTAGGAATATGCGTGGGTTCCAGATCGATCACGCCGACCTGCCCCAGGACCCTAGCACGACCCTCCCGAACTTCACATAGAAACATAACACAAAGTTACCATGTGTCTCGTAAAATTTTTCGCCTGACGAATTTTTTTTCAGCTATGATGGATAGTAAGAGGATCGGCGAGTGGCAGGCGCCATTTGCGAGGCGGCGGCGCCTTTTCTTGCGCCGTCGGCGGGGCAAGGTCGGTGCGCTCAGTGTCGAGTGGATTCGAGGCCTGTTATTTTATGATGAAATATCATTGGCTTACAAATAGGATTGACCGATTTGTAGGGTGCTGATGATGAGCGTGGCTAAGGGCGGATGGGGCGTTTGAGTCCGCCGTCCCTGGTTGTCGGTCGGTTGGTCGATGTGGTTGCCGTACACGATCTTGTTAAAAAAGGCCGGTTGACAGTCCATGTTAAGTTAACATATATATTGGGACATATAACACGTATATATCGCAAGTGCGAAGATATGTGCAGCGCAGCGCAGGGCAGGTGAGGAGACCGGGCCGGCGCCGTTCATGGGGAGGATGTCATGACATGTTCCGTTCGCAAGAGATCGACGCGCGGTCGCAAGGTCGCCCCGGGCGTGGGCCCAGCGTCGGCACCCGGCCGGTTCCTCCGCTCGCAGCTTTCCTCGTTCAACCGCAAGGCCAACCGACATGACTGACGCCACGCTCGCAAACTCGCCCCGGCCCGCGAGGAATTACCGCTGGATCGGCATCGCCGCCGCCGTCGTGCTTGTCGGCGCCATGGCCTTCGACACGACGATCGTGCGCATCGGCTCGGAGGCCGATGTCCGGGTCCAGAAATTCTCGCCGGAGGCCTTTGGCGCGGAACAGTTCCCGCTCATCAAGCAGAATGTCGAGACGCGTGCCGTCGACGCGGTCGAGCTGTCGCAGGCGATCGCTGCCGACAAGAAGGCCGCGGGCGAGAAATACGGCGTCGCCACCTCCGTCGGCCCGGTCATCCCCGTCAAGTTCACCGGCGTCGTCGGCGAGCGCAAGGCGAACTACAATGTCGTCGCCGTCGAGGGCCTGCCGGCCGAATTGACCGTGCGCGTGCAGACCGGCCCGGCGCTCAACGGCACGGACCTGCGCGATGCGACCGGGCAGATCGAGTTCGGCCAGTTCAAGAACCAGATCGAATACCAGGATGCCGGCTCGGCCATCAACAACGAGGTCAAGAAGGTCGTGCTCGCCGGCATCGACCCGGCGGCGCTTTCCGGCAAGACCGTTTCGGTGATCGGCGTCATCAAGCTGGTCAACCCGAAGAGCTGGATCGTCACGCCGGTGAGGCTCGACGTCCAATGAGCGTATCCGCTGAAACCGGCCGGACGGGGGAAGTCGTGCTCGCCGCGCGCAACGTGGCGAAGTCCTACGGCAGCGTCCATGCCCTCAAGGGCGTCAATTTCGACATTCATCGCGGCCAGGTGACGACGCTGTTCGGCGAGAACGGCGCCGGCAAGTCGACGCTGATGAAGATCCTGTCCGGCGTGGTGCAGCCCACGTCCGGTGAAATCATTCTCGATGGGGAGCCGGTCGTTTTCGCGTCATCCTCCCAAGCCCGTGACCGCGGCATCTCCATCATCCATCAGGAGTTGAGCCTCGCGCCCAACATGAACGTTCGCGACAACATCTTCATGGGGCGCGAAATCATGACGGCGACGGGCGTGGACTTCGCGGAAGAAGAGCGCCAGGCGCGGCTCCTGATGGAGGAACTCGAGGAGGACATCGATCCTCTCACCCCGGTCGAGGACCTGCGCCTCGGCCAGCAGCAGATCGTCGAGATCGCGCGCGCCCTCTCGGTCAATTCGCGCATCCTGATCATGGACGAGCCGACCTCTGCGCTGTCGGCCTCCGAAGTCGAGGTGCTGTTCAAGGTCATCCGCGACCTGATGAACCGCGGCGTCTCGATCGTCTACATTTCGCACCATCTCGAAGAGGCCCTGCAGATCACCAATCACGCGGTGGTCCTGCGCGACGGGGCGATGACGGCCTATGCCGAGCGCAAGGACATCGACCTCGAATGGATCGTGCGCCACATGGTCGGCGACAATTTCGACCTCGGCGCGCCGCCCTCGGGTTACGACAAGGGCGACGTCGCGCTGTCCATCGAGGGGCTGACGGTGCCGGATCCGGGCGGCGCGGGCTATTCCGTCGTCGACGACATGTCGCTTTCGGTGCGCGCGGGCGAGATCGTCTGCATCTACGGCCTGATGGGCGCGGGGCGGACGGAACTGCTCGAAACCGTTGCGGGGCGTCTGACGGCGTCGGCCGGCAGGGTCGTGCTGAAGGGGCGTGACGTCACCGGCCAGTCCATCGCGGCCTGCATTCGCGACGGCCTCGTTCTCGTGCCGGAAGACCGGCAGCGCGACGGCCTGGTGCAGACCATGACGGTCGGCCGCAACCTGTCGCTCGCCAGCCTCGGCGCCTTTACCCGCGGCCTCTTCACCTCGACTACGCGCGAGACGAGCCTCGTCGGCGAGGCGATCCGCAAGGTGCATATCAAGACCGACGGTGGCGGCGCGGCGATCGGCTCGCTGTCCGGCGGCAACCAGCAGAAGGTCGTCATCGGCAAGATGCTGGCGACGAACCCCGAGGTGATCCTGCTCGACGAGCCGAGCCGCGGCATCGACATCGGCGCCAAGGCCGAGGTGTTCAAGCTGCTTGCCGAGCGCGCGAGGCAAGGCCTCGCCGTCGTCTACACCACGTCGGAAGTCGGCGAATGCCTCAGCATCGCCCATCGCATCATCGTCATGCGGCGCGGCCGCATTTCCGCGGAATTCGGTCCCGATGCGACCAAGGAACAGATCATGGCCGCCTCCGGCGAAGCCGTGCATGCCCACTAGAACGAATCCAGCCGGGTTCGTTCTAGATACTTGTTTTTACCGCATTATCCGACGCCGAAGCGATGCTCTGGCTGGAAATGCTCTAGGAGCGCTGAAGCAATGTCAGTCACACCTGCAATCCAGACGAAGGCGGCGGCGAGCGGCGGCAAGCGCAAGAAGAGCTTCGTCGAGCTCCTGTTCGAGGGCCGCGCCTTCTTCGCGCTGATCGCCATCGTCGTCGTCTTCTCGCTGATGTCGCCGAACTATTTCACGGTCAACAATTTCCTGATCATGGCCTCGCATGTGGCGATCTTCGGCCTGCTCGCCATCGGCATGCTGCTGGTCATCCTCAACGGCGGCATCGATCTGTCGGTCGGCTCGACGCTCGGGCTTGCCGGCGTCATTGCGGGTTTCCTCATGCAGGGCGTGACGCTGCCGCAGCTCGGCGTCATCCTCTATCCCTCGGTCTGGGTCGTGGTGGTGCTGACCTGCCTGCTCGGCGCCGTCGTCGGCGCGGTCAACGGCGTGCTGATCGCCTACCTGCGCGTTCCCGCCTTCGTTGCGACGCTCGGCGTGCTCTATGTCGCCCGCGGCGTCGCGCTTCTGATGACCAACGGCCTCACCTACAACAATCTCGGCGGCCGTCCCGAACTCGGCAATACCGGCTTCGACTGGCTCGGCTTCAACCGGCTCGCCGGCGTGCCGATCGGCGTCCTCGTCCTCTTCGCCTTCGCCATCGCCTGCCATGTGCTGCTCGCCCGCACGGCCTTCGGCCGCTGGCTCTATTCGTCCGGCGGCAACGAGCGCGCGGCGGAACTGTCCGGCGTGCCGGTCAAGCGGGTGAAGATCACAGTCTATGTGCTCTCCGGCATCTGCGCCGCCGTCGCCGGTCTCGTGCTCTCCTCGCAGCTGACCTCGGCCGGTCCGACCGCCGGCACCAC
>CAMLOC010000249.1 GCA_946481465.1 uncultured Shinella sp.
CCGGTGACGCCGTCGGCTTCAAGGAATGGGAAGGCACGCCCTATTTCGACGGCTGCCTGCCGATCGAGGTGATGGCCGAGCGCGGCCGCGAGACCTTGCGCCACGGGCCGATGAAGCCGATGGGTCTCACCAATGCGCACAACCCGACGGTAAAACCCTATGCCGTCGTACAGCTACGCCAGGACAATGCGCTCGGCACGCTCTACAACATGGTCGGTTTCCAGACGAAGCTGAAATACGGCGCGCAGGCAGAGATCTTCCGCCTGATTCCGGGCCTCCAGAATGCGGAATTCGCCCGCCTCGGCGGCCTTCACCGCAACACCTACATCAATTCTCCGACGCTGCTCGACCGCTCGCTGACGCTGAAGGGCCGGCCGGGCCTGCGTTTTGCCGGACAGATCACCGGCTGCGAGGGCTATGTGGAAAGCGCCAGCATCGGCCTGCTCGCCGGCCGTTTCGCGGTTGCCGAACGGCGCGGCGAAACGCCGGCCCTGCCGCCGGAAACCACGGCCTTCGGTTCGCTGCTCGGCCATATTACCGGCGGTCATATCGTCTCGGACGACGAGCCGGGCAAACGCTCCTTCCAGCCGATGAACATCAATTTCGGCCTGTTCCCGCCGCTGGAGCCGGGCGCGGTGACGAAACCGGAAGGCATGAAGCGGTTCCGCGGCAAGGACAAGGCCCTTGCCAAGAAGCAGGCGACCGCCGCACGGGCGCTGGAAGACTGCGCCCGCTGGCTCGGCCGCTGATTTTCCGGGTGGCTACCCTTCGGCCGCGGCGTCAGAATGCAGGATACGCATAGGAGGCCGGGAGCAGGCCTCCTTTTCCTACGGGGAGAAGGAAAAGGAAGCAACGTCATGCCACAGGCGCTTGCCCACGCTTTCTAGTTCTGTCGCCCTGCGGTCTCGGCCCCGCGCCCGGCCACGGCCGGCATGAAGCTGCCGAGCAGCCAGAGCGATACCTCCGCGGCCTCCCGCTCGTCGCGGAATTCGAAGACGCCGCCCTCGAAGGCGGCATTGGCGAATTTGACGGCGAGACGCCTGGGGCCGGCGCTCTCGACGCGCACCGCGCCGGGCTCGATCAGGTGGCAGGAATAGTGGTGGCCATGGGCGTGCATGCAGCCGGCCTTGCCGTCATGCAGGCGCAGGAACACGGCGCGGCCATCCGCCGTGGCGATGACCTCGCGGATCGCCTCGTCGGGAAAGGCCCGGCCGAATTCCAGGATGGCGAGCCCCGCATCCTCGCCCGCCATTTCCTGCTCGTCCTCCCGGCGAAACACCTGGCGGAAGACGAGGCCGGCCAGAACCAAGCAGACAATGGTGACGGTCCAGAGCATCGGCGCGATTCCTCCCCGAAAAACATGCTGCCGCTGTAGCGGACAAGGCTTGCGCCAGTTTTGCGTCCTGCGAGGCGCCCGGAGCCTGTCCGGTTCATTCCGAACAGGACAGACTCCGGATTTCTCTGTTTTCGTTTGTTCCTTCGGGAAAACCGGTTGCCACTTTTCCCTGACAAACTCTAGCGCATTTCCGGCAAACTCCGGTTCACCGGCAATGCCCTGGATTCTTGTTTTTACCGCATTATCCGACGCCGAAGCGATCTCGCTTCGGCTGGAAATGCTCTAGAACGGCCCGCGGCGCGATGCGCGCCACATCCACCATTGCCGCCGCCATTGCGCCGGCTGGAGGGAACGTTCGAGCACTGCCGCGCCGGCCTTCTCCGCTGCGTCCAATATAGGACGAACGAGGGCAATCGGCAAAAAGGCCGGCCGGTTGGCCGGCGAAACGCCGCCAGCGGCCCGCGCGCGGGCAAGGTGCTCCCGGCCGAGGCCGACGAAGGCGTCCACCGCCCGCGCCGCGGCGGCCGCATCGTTGCCGGCAAGCAGCGCCTCCGGCGTCAGGCCCGTGGCGGCGAGAAGATCGGCCGGCAGGTAGACCTGGCCGCGCCGCCGGTGGATCGGCAGCATCAGCAAGGTGCCCGCGACGGTCTGCGCCACGCCGGCATGTCCCGCAGCCTCGGCCGAAGCGGGCGCTCCGACCGGATCGAGGATGAGGCTTGCGAGCTGGATCAGCGCCGAGGCGGTTTCCCCGGCATAGCCTTCGAATGCGGCGCGGCTTTCCATCGGGTCGTTGTAGACGTCGAAGATGCGCGCCTCGGTCATGTCCGTCAGCACGGCGACGGGCAGCCGATGCTCCTTCACGCAGGCCATCAGCCCGGCGGCGAGCGGATTGGCCATGGCATCGCCCTCGGCGCTACCCTCGAGCACGTCGCGCCACCATTGCAGGCGGATCTCGCCGGGCAGCGCCTCGCGCACCACGTCGCGCACGCGGGCGATCTCCGCATTGAAGGCATAGAGCGCGGCGAGCGCGCCGCGCTTTTCCGCCGGCGCCAGCAGGCAGGCGAGATAGCGGTCGCGATCGGTGTCGCGGAGCATCGCCAGGCAATGGGCGTAGTGATCGGTCATGTCGGGTGTCACACGGCGATCAGCGCGGCGGCGACGGCCCGGCTTTCGGCCAGCATGACATTGAACGTGCGCACGGCCGCGCCCGTGCTCATCGGGTCGGAGCGGACCTTGCGTTCCGTCAGCGCCGCCTTGATCTCGGCCGAAAGCGGCCGGATCTCCTGGCCGGTGCCGACGAGCAGCACCTCGATCTCGCCGGCCTCGTCCAGGACGCGCTGCAGGTCGGCCAGCGTCAGCGGCGTGCCTTCCTGCTTGTCCCAGCCGTGGATACCCGAGGGCAGGCAGAGGATGGAGCCGCGATGCGACATGTCGGCGAAGCGGAAACCGCCATTGCCATATGCGTCGATCGGCGCACGCCCGGGGAAATGCGCCTCCCGGATTTCGATGCCTTTAGCCATTGGCTCCCGTCGCCTCCGTGACCGGTCCCTTGCCGCCCTTGCCCGGGCGGTAGTGCTCCGGCTGCAGGCGGAACAGGATGAGGATCGGTCCGGCAATGTAGATAGAGGATATGGTGCCGATCGCCACCCCGAAGAGCAGCGTCAGCGCGAAGGTGCCGATCGCCTCGCCGCCGAACAGCGCGAGGGCCGCGAGCGCGATCAGCGTGGTCGCCGAGGTGAGGACCGTGCGCGACAGCGTGCGGTTGATCGCGTCGTCGATCAGGATCGGCAGCGGCATCTGCTTGAAATGCCGGAGATTTTCACGGACGCGGTCGTAGACGACCATGGTGTCGTTGAGCGAATAGCCGGCCACTGTCAGGAGCGCGGCGACGGCCGTGACGTTGAACTCGATCTTGGCAAGCGCCAGGAAGCCGAGCGTGAAGAACACGTCATGCGCCAGCGCGATGATCGCGCCGATGGCGAAATGCCATTCGAAGCGGATCCAGATATAGGCGACAAGCGCCAGCAAGCCGACGACGAAGCCGAGCGTCGCCGTGTCGATCAGCTCGCCGGAAATCGCCGGGCCGACCACCTCGACGCGGCGGAAGTCGTAATCGTCCTCCAGCTCGCCGCGGGCGACCAGCACGGAGGTCTGCTCGGCGTTCTCGCCCTCGCCGGCCGAGGTCAGCCGCACCAGCGCGTGGCGCGCATCGCGCTGCTTCGTCACGTTCAGCACGTCGACGCCGGCATCGTTGAGGCGGGCGGTGATGTCGTCGAGATCGGCATTGCCGGACTTCGCCTGCACCTCCAGCGCCGCGCCGCCGGTGAAATCGATGCCGGGCTTGAGCTTGCCGGCGACGAGCAGGCCGGCAATGGCGAGCGACAGCACCGCCGTCAGCAGGAAGACGCCGTTGCGCACCGCCATGAAGCGCAGGTTGAGGCTGTCGAAGAAGCCGGAGCGCACGCCCTTCGGCAGGTGCGTCGCGTGGCTGCGGTTGAGCCAGGCGGTGACGAGGCGGCGCGTCAGCGTGAAGGTGGTGGCGAGCGTCGCGAAAAGCCCGATGCCGACGGCAAGCGCGAAGGCGCGCACCGGCGCGGCCGAGAGCAGGAAGAGGACCGCGATGGCGATGAACATGGTGACGGAGGCATCGAGCACCGTGGCACGGGCACGGCGGAAGCCGACCAGCACCGACCGGGAGAGTTCCCGACCGCCCTTCACCTCCTCGCGGATGCGCTCGAAGATCAGCACGCTGGCATCGACGGCGATGCCGACGGTCAGCACCATGCCGGCGATCATCGACAGCGAGACCGGCGCGCCGACAAGCGCCAGCACGGCGGCCTGAGTCCAGACGCCTCCCTCCGGGACGGCGAAGGAGAGGACCATGACAAAGGCGAGCGACACGGAGGCGATGACGCCGAGCACGCCGTAGAAGAAGGTCATGAAGGCGACGACGGCGGCGATGGCGACGGCGAGCGCGACGACCACCGTCGTGGCCGAGGTCGTGCCGAGCGCCGGCTCGATCGAGCGTTCCTCGATGATGGTGAGCGGCGCCGGCAGCGGGCCGCTGGCGATGATGCGCGCAAGGTTCGCCGCCCCTTCCGCGTCGAAATCGCCGGAAAGGCGGCCGACGCCGTCGGTGATGGCGCCCTTTATGCGCGAGGTCGAGATCACCTGGCCGTCGAGCAGGATGGCGATGGTGCGGCCGCTGTTTTCCCGCGTGAAGGCGGCGAGCCGTTCGGCGGCATCCGCCTTCAGCACGAATTCGATGAAGGGCTCGTCATTGGCGGCGGGCTGGGCCGAGGCGACGTCGATCGCGGTGAAGAGATCGTCCTGCCGCACGAGATAGCCGACCGGCGGCTCGCCGGTGGAGTAGAGCACTTCGGTGCCCGCCGGCGCGCCGTTCTCGATGGCCGTGTCGACCGGCACGCTGTCGTCGACGAGGCGGGCGGAAAGCCGGCCGACCGTCGCCAGCATGTCCTTGACACGCTGCGGATCGGTCAGGCCCGGCATGGCGACGACGATGCGGTCATGCTCGCCGCGCGCGACGACGAGTTCGGGAATGTCGAGGCTCTCGACGCGGCGGCGCACCGCATCGACGGCGCCGAGCGAGGCAGCGCTTGCCGCGCTCTCCACCGCATCGGCGGAAAGCACGAGGCGGAACGTGCCGCTTTCCGGTTCGCTGAGCGTGCCGAGGCCAAGGGCTGCGAGCGCCGTGCGGGCCGCATCGAGGCGGGCGGGCGTTGTCACGGTGACGTCGATCGTATCGTCCGCACCGTTGAGGTCGCTATGGGGAATGCGCGCGGCGCGCAGGGTATTGCCGATGGTCTCGACGGCGGCGCGCAGGCGCTCGGCGGCGATATCGCTGCGCGAGATCTCCAGCACGAGGCGGGAGCCGCCGGTGAGGTCGAGGCCCGGAACGAGGCGATGCTCCGTCATCCAGCCGGGAAGGCCGGCGGAAAGGCGGGCCGGAAGAAGGCTCGGCAGAAGGACCAGAAGGCCCGCCGCAAGGACGAGCCAGAGGGAGAAGGTCTTCCAGCGGGCGGATGACAGCATCGCGATCTCGACTAATCCGGCGGGCCGCCGGCTGAAAACCAGTCGGGCCGTCCGGCCGGGAACGTTTCCCCGGCCAGGCGGCAGGCCAAGTCATTCCTTGACGGGTTCGCCCTTGACGCGGACTTCGCTGACGCCGCTGCGCACGACGCGGATCTTGATGCCTTCGGCGATCTCGACTTCGAGTTCGTTGTCGTCGACGACCTTGGTGACCTTGCCGACGATGCCGCCGCCCGTGACGACCTGGTCGCCGCGGCGGATGTTCTTCAGAAGCTCATCGCGACGCTTCATGGCAGCGCGCTGCGGGCGGATGATGAGGAAATACATCACCACGAAGATCAGCAGGAACGGCAGGACCGACATGAGAATGTCTGCGCCGCCCGCTGCCCCGCCGGGTGCCGTCTGGGCGAAAGCCTCGGTAATGAACATCAGCTACTCCTTGAAATCCTGATTTTGCACGGCCTGCGGGGCCGTTTCGGTTGCCGGAATATAGGCAAGTGGGCATTGAATGCAACACACGAGCGCGAGAAGCCCGGGTTTTCCAAGCACTTTCCCCCTTTTCGCGACCGGGCTCCGCATGCTACCCGGCAGCAGCGCATGAGGAGAGAGAAATTGCAGGAAGATCACGTCAAGCTCTTGCTCGCCGAA
>CAMLOC010000250.1 GCA_946481465.1 uncultured Shinella sp.
GGCGACCGCATTGCCCCTGCCGATGCCGCTCGCCGCAATCAGCCGGCCCCCGGCATCGAGATGGAAGAGGATGAAGGCGCCCTCGCCGAGGTCGCGCCGCACCGTCGCCGCCGCGCCGTCGGCAAGCCCGGCGATCTGCAGCGTCATGTCGTACTGGTCCGACCAGAACCACGGCACGGCGCAATGCGCCTCCTCCCCGCCGAGCATATTGGCCGCCGCAAGCTGGCCCTGCTCCTGCGCATTGCGCCAGGATTCGAGCCGGACGCGCCGGTCGCCGTAGAGCGGCAGAGGATAGGACGTGCAGTCGCCGGCCGCAAAAATATCCGGATCGGAGCTGCGCAGCAGGCCGTCGACGGCGATGCCGTTGTCCACGGCAAGCCCCGCCGCCTCCGCCAGTTCCGTGTTGGGCACCGCGCCGATGCCGACGACCAGCAGGCTTGCCGCGACGACGCGGCCGTCCTCCAGCATGAGGCCCACCTCGCCCGGCCGCTCCTCGATGTTCACGACCTTCGCGCCGCACAGCACTTCGACGCCCTCTTCCGCATGGCGGCCGGCGACGATGGCGGCGATCTCCGCCGGCACGCCGCGGCTGAGGACGCGCGGCAGGCCCTCGACGAGCGTCACGCTCGCGCCCAGCTTGCGGGCGCTCGCCGCCAGTTCCAGGCCGATGAAGCCGCCGCCGAGAATGGCAATGTGGCTTCCCTCCACGAGATGGGCGCGGATGCGCTGCGCATCGTCATGGCTGCGCAAGGCGGCGATGCGCCCGCCGCAGGCCGTTCCCGGCAGGGCGCGCGGGCGCGCGCCGGTCGCCAGCAGCAATTTGTCATAGGGGAGCGCCGCGCCGTCGCCGAGCAGCACCCGCCGGCCGGCCCGGTCGATCGCAAGCACCGTGCGGCCGGGCAACACCGCAATACCGGTAGCGGCATAGCGCTCGGCATCGGCGACGAGTTTCGGGCCGGCGCCGGCGACCAGCACCTCCTTGGAAAGCGGCGGACGCTCATAGGGCAGGTGCGCTTCGCCGCCGATGAGGGTAATCGTGCCGTCGAAACCCTTTTCCCTCAGCGCGAAGGCTGCGCGCGCGCCGCATTCGCCGGCGCCGACGATGACGAAATCCGCCATGGCGTGATCCTCCCGAATATCGCGAAAAGCTAGAGCCCGATGAAGACCGTGCCGCCCTCGACCTTGACCGGATAGGTCCTGAGATCGACGCAAACGGGGGCGCCCTTGGCCTCGCCGGTCTTGTAGTCGAAGCGGCCGTTGTGCTTGGGACATTCGATGATGTGATCCATCACCAGCCCGTCGGCGAGGTGGATCTTCTCGTGGGTGCAGAGCCCGTCCGTCGCATGATAGGTGTCTTCCGGGCTGCGATAGATCGCAAAGGTGCGGCCCGCATGGTCGAAGCGGATGACATCCTCCTCGTCGATCTCGTCCGCTGCGCAGACTTCTACCCAGGTATCGCTCATGGTCTCTCCTCCGGTGGCAGGCTGGTTATTCGGCGGCCGCGACGGCCGGCTCGCTGTGGAATTCTTCCCTGTAGGGCCGCGCCGTGGCGGGCAGGTCGCGCTTGAGGAAATAGTCCTCGTTGCGAAGCTGGCGCAGGAAGGCGGGGATCATCTCCCGGTAGCCGTGCCAGATGGACGGGTTCGGCGCCGGGAGGTCGTGCTTGATCATGGCGTGCAGCCGCGGCAGCGCGTGGTAGGGCACCATCGGGAACATGTGGTGCTCCACATGGTAGTTCATGTTCCAGTAGATGAAGCGGCTGACCGGGTTCATGTGGACGGTGCGGCTGTTCAGCCGGTGATCGATGACATTGTCGGCAAGGCCGCCGTGCTGGAGCAGTCCCGTCAGGACGTGATGCCAGGCGCCGTAGAGCCGCGGCAGGCCGATGAGCATGGCCGGCAGGATCGAGCCGAGCGCCAAACAGAGAGCGGCAGTCGCAAGGTAGATGGCAAGCCAGATGCGGGCGATGCGGATCGCCTTCGGCTGTTCGGAGGCGGGGATGAAGGTCTTTTCCGCCGCGCTCATCACGCCCGCCGCATTGCGCAGCATGTCGACGGCGGCGTGCCAGGCATCGAGCAGGCCGAAGAAGTTGAGCACGAGACGGACGAGATCCGGCGGGCGCATGACGGCGATCTCCGGATCACGGCCGACGATGACCGTATCCGTGTGGTGGCGCGTGTGGCTCCAGCGCCAGGTCACCGGATTGCGCATGATCATGAAGCAGGCGATCTGGTAGACGGCGTCGTTCATCCACATCGTCTTGAAGGCCGTGCCGTGGCCGCATTCATGCCAGCGGCTGTCGGAGGCCGAGCCGTAGAGCACGCCGTAGACGAGGAAGAACGGCACCGCCCACCAGCTGCCCCACAGCCAGATGCCGGCAGCCCCGGTGACCAGCATGGCGCCGAGCCAGATCGCGGTGTCGCGGATCGCCGGCGCGTCGCTGCGCTGCATCAGCGCCTTCATGTCCTTGCGGGCGATTTCGGTGTGATACCATTCGGCCGCGGCCAGGCCGTTGGCCACGGCGGCCTCGGCATCGCGGCCAAGAAGGCTGTAGTCCCGCTTCGTCGGCTTCATCCCTCGTCTCCTCCCTGTGGCGGCGCTTGCAGGCTCCGCCTCGTCTGATGCACGAACGATACCGCCCTTGCCTGCCTCTCTCAATCCTGCCATGATAGAATGCATCAAATCCCATCATTCACCATCATACAGGCATGATGGAAAGATTTCACGGAGGGGGACATGGCATCGCGGCCCACCATTACGGATCTCGCGAAAGCCGCCGGCGTCAGCGTGGCGACGGTCGACCGCGTGCTGAACGGGCGCCACAAGGTGCGCGAGGAGACGGCGCGGCGGGTCTACGACGCGGCCAATACGATCGGCTATCACGCGGTCGGGCTCATCCGGCAGCGGGTCTTCGAGGACCTGCCGCAATACCGGCTGGGCTTCAGCTTCCAGCGCCCGGGCCAGGCCTTCTACCAGAATTTCGCCCGCGAGATCGAAATCGCCTGCAATGCCTGCACCACCGCGCGTATCGTGCCGCAGATCGACTTCATCAACGCGCAGACGCCGGCCGCCATGACGGAGATGCTGCGGCAGCTTTCCGCCCGCAACCAGGCGCTCGCCGTCGTCGCACCCGATTATCCGGCAACGACCACCATGGTGGAAGACCTGAAGAGCCGGGGCATTCCGCTCTTCTGCCTGCTCTCCGACTTCGCCATGGACGTGCGCCAGGGCTATATCGGGCTCAACAACATGAAGGTCGGCCGCACGGCGGCCTGGATGATCGCCCGCGGCGCGCGGCGGCCCGGCAAGGTGGCGATCTTCGTCGGCAGCCACCGCTTCCACGGCCACGAACTGCGCGAGATGGGCTTCCGCTCCTTCTTCCGCGAGAAGGGGCGGGATTTCGAGGTGCTGGACACGCTCGTCAATCTCGACACCAGCGAGATCACCCACGAGGCGACCGCCAACCTGCTCGCCCAGCACCCCGACCTCGTCGGTCTCTATGTCGCGGGCGGCGGCATGGAAGGCGCGATCTCCGCCATCCGCGAGGAGGGTTATGCCGGAAAGATCCAGCTCGTCGTCAACGAGCTGACGCCCGAATCCAAGGCCGGCCTTGCCGACGACGTCGTCACCATGGCGATCAGCACCCCCCTGCCCGCCCTCTGCCGCGAACTCGTCTCGCTGATGGTGACGGCCATCGAGAAGGGCGAGGCCGCCGTGCCGGGGCAGACCTTCCTGCCCTTCGACATCTTCCTTCCGGAGAATATCTGACGGGCCGGATGATGGTTTTCCATCATCCGGCCGATGAATCTGTCAGCAATGAGGGTGCCGGCGGCGCCTTCGCCTTTGACGCCCGTCAAGCGCTTCCCGATCCTCATGCGTGCATGCGAGGCCGTCCTGTCGGCGGCCCCGAAGACCGGAGGACCCCATTCCATGCCGCCCCTTGATTTCGCCCTCAACCACATGACGGCGCCCGCGCTGAACCTCGACGCCTTCTTCGCCCTCGCCGTCTCGCTCGGCATGACCAAGGTCGAGATCCGCAACGACCTTGACGGCAACGCCATCCTGGACGGCACCACGCCGGCCGAGGTGAAGGCACTCGCCGCGCGGCACGGCGTCACCATCATCTCGATCAACGCGCTCCAGCGTTTCAACGAATGGACGCCCGCCCGCGCCGCAGAAGCCAAGGACCTGATCGACTATGCCGCCGCCGCCGGTGCCCTGGCGCTCGTGCTCGTGCCGAAGAACGACGGCACCGGCCAAGCCGATGGCGAGCGGCAGGCCAACCTTGCCGAGGCGCTCACCGCCTTGAAGCCCATGCTGGAGGCCGCCGGAATCACCGGTCTCGTCGAACCGCTCGGCTTCGAGATCTGCTCGCTGCGCTCCAAGCGCGAGGCCGTCGAGGCGATCAAGGCGGTCGGCGGGGAACGGGTCTTCCGCCTCGTGCACGACACGTTCCACCATCACCTCGCCGGCGAGCCGGATCTCTTTGGAGAACTGACCGGCCTCGTCCACATTTCCGGCGTCGAGGATGCCGACGTCACCCTTTCCGCCATGCGCGACGGCCACCGCGTGCTGGTCGGCCCGAGCGACCGGCTCGGAAACACCGGCCAGATCAAGGCCCTGGCCGCTGCCGGTTATGCCGGGCCGCTTTCCTTCGAGCCCTTCTCGCCTTCCGTGCACGGCGTCGCCGATCCGAGAGCGGCCGTGGCGCAGAGCGTCGCCTTCATTCGTGAAAACATCTAGGCCGGGCGGTGCCGGCGGCCCGTCCGCCGGCACTTTTCCCCAAAAGGACCGCGGGATTCCCGGCCGTGAAAATGGAACGGGCTTGACGTCCCGGACAGAAAATGGAATAAACATTCCGTGATACGGAATTCGCGGTTTGTTTATTCTGTTTTGGCCCTTTGCCTCCCGGGAGGAGCAAGGGGCCGGCTGCCCGCAAGGGCCAGCTTTCCGGATAATCGGGTGGCGCTGCCGGACGCCACGTTGAGGAGGAGAACGACATGAAAAAATTCATTATGAGCTCGGCGCTTGCCGTGATGATGTCCACCGCCGCCCATGCCGAGACGATCGGCGTGTCGATGGCGCTGTTCGACGACAACTTCCTGACCGTCCTGCGCAACGGCATGTCCGACTACGCCAAGACGCTCGACGGTGTGGAACTGCAGATCGAGGACGCCCAGAACGACGTGGCCAAGCAGCAGAGCCAGGTGCAGAACTTCATCGCCTCGGGCGTCAGCGCCATCATCGTGAACCCGGTCGACACCGACGCCACCGCCGCGCTTTCCAAGGCCGCCGCCGATGCCGGCATTCCACTGGTCTACGTCAACCGCGAGCCGGTCAACGTCAACGAACTGCCGGAAAAGCAGGCCTTCGTCGCCTCCAACGAGCAGGAATCCGGCACGCTGGAAACCAAGGAAGTCTGCCGCCTCCTGAACGGCAAGGGCAAGGTCGTCGTCATGATGGGCGAACTGTCCAACCAGGCCGCGCGCATGCGCACCCAGGACATCAAGGACGTCATCGCCACCGACGAGTGCAAGGGCCTCGAGATCGTCGAGGAACAGACCGCCAACTGGTCGCGCACGCAGGGCTCCGACCTCATGACCAACTGGCTCTCCGCGGGTCTGGAATTCGACGCCGTCATCTCCAACAATGACGAAATGGCGATCGGCGCCATCCAGGCGCTGAAGGCCGCCGGCCGCTCGATGGACAGCGTCGTCGTCGCCGGCATCGACGCCACGCAGGACGCGCTCGCCGCCATGGCGGCCGGCGATCTCGACGTGACGGTGTTCCAGGACGCCGCCGGCCAGGGCAAGGGCTCGGTCGACGCCGCGCTGAAGCTGGCCAAGGGCGAGAAGGTCGACACCAAGGTGTACATCCCCTTCCAGCTCGTGACCCCGGCCAACATCGCCGATTTCCAGGCGAAGAACTGAACCGGCTCTCGCCGGTCGCCAAAATCCGCTAGACTGCTGTGGACGCGCGCACGCAAGCGTGCGCGCGTCCGACCCGTTTCTGGTTGCTCCGGGAGGGA
>CAMLOC010000251.1 GCA_946481465.1 uncultured Shinella sp.
CCGTCCTCGCCTTCGCCGTGCCGCTCATCCTGCGCGCCCGCGGCAAGGGCGAAGTTCTCTCGCAGTTCGCGGCCAACGAAGACTGAGCCTTACCCAGGTCCTCCCAGGATCCAAAAGCATGCAGGCCGGAAACCCCCGTTTCCGGCCTGCATCCATTGCATGGCTGGGCTGAGATTCCGTCGCTTGTTCTTTGGCCTCCGAGACATCATCTTCCGCTCGTAAGCTAAAACAGAAAGCGAGCAATCCAATGACCACCCTCCGCAATTCCTTCGCCCAGGGCTTCTTCGGCCGGGCCTTCGCCGTACTGAGCGCTGCCAATGCAGCCGCCGCGGCTGTCGAAGGGCACCGCCGCCCGAAGGAACGCGACCTGAGGACGCTCGGCATCAACCCCGCCGACTTCCCGCGCGCCTAAGGCCGCCAAGAGACTTTCCCGAATGAAAAGGCCCGCCGGTCGCAAGACCGGCGGGCCTTCTGTTTCTGGGATTGCTTCGGACAGAGCCGGCCGTCGAAACGGCCGGCTCAAATCCTTTACGCCTTGCCGCCGAGATGGGCCGCCACGCGATCCGTTGCGTGCGGAGCCTCGTGGTGCCCCAGTGCCTTCTCCCGCTTGTTGTAGCGGATCGACGACCAGAGCGAGATGCCGATCAGCGTCGCGCCGCCAAGCCCGGTGATGACTTCCGGAATGTGCACCAGCGTCTGGCAATACATGACCACCGAGAGGATGAGGATCGCGTAGAACGCGCCGTGCTCCAGGTAGCGGTATTCTGCCAGTGTGCCCTTCTCCACCAGCATGATGGTCATCGAGCGTACATACATGGCGCCGATGCCGAGGCCGATCGCGATGACGAAGAGGTTCTGCGTCAGGGCGAAGGCGCCGATGACGCCGTCGAAGGAGAAGCTGGCATCGAGCACTTCCAGATAGATGAAGGCGCCGAGGCCGCCCTTGGCCGCTTCCGACATCGCCTTCTGCGATGCATCGAGCAGGCCGCCGATCACTTCCACCGCAAGGAAGGTCAGGAGGCCGTAGACCGCCGCATGCACGAAAGTGTTCGCCGCTTGCGGCTCCAGAAGCTTCGAGAAGCCGATGATGAGCGCCAGGACGAAGGCGATCTCGATACCCTTGACGGTCGCCGAGCGGGCCATGTGCTTCTCGATGAAGCTGATCCAGTGCACGTCCTTCTCATGGTTGAAGAAGTAGGTGAGGCCGACCATCATCAGGAAGGTGCCGCCGAAGGCGGCGATGGGCAGGTGCGCATCATGCATGATGCGGGCATATTCCGCCGGTTCGCGGGCCGCGAGGATGAGCGCATCGATCGGGCCGATACCGGCGGCGATGACGACGATCAGCAACGGGAAGACGATGCGCATGCCGAAGACGGCAATCAGGATGCCCCAGGTCAGGAACCGGCGTTGCCAGACCGGCGTCATGTCCTTGAGCTTGTTGGCATTCACGATGGCATTGTCGAAGGAGAGCGAAATCTCCAGCACCGCGAGGACGGCGCAGATGAAGAAGACGGTCGCCATGCCGGCGAGCGTACCTTCCGTCTGCCAGCCCAGCCACGCGCCGAGCGCGAGGCCGATGACGGTCGAGATGAATGCCCATTTGAGATAGGAGAGGGTGGTTTTGCCTTCGCCGTTGCCGATCATGACAGCACCTCCATGCTGGAGGGACGGGAAAGCGAAAAGCGCATACCACAACGGGCATGCGGGTGAGGCATGGTCAGGATGTTCATGTGCGTATGAATCCGCCGGCTAATTGCTGGCGGTACCGACATCACGAGAGCGCCGTAAAAACTCTCGCCAGAGGGGCCCGGCACCAGGGTTCACCGCGGCAACCCGATGTCAAAGGCCGCGGATGGCCCATCTTTTCACCGAAGTTGCCCTCCGCGTCAAGAGGCGGGCCGCCGCTCTCGCTCAAACGCCGCGCGCGCCTTTGGGTTCCCGTCTATTTTGCGCGGCCGCCCTGTACCAATGCCCTGCGCAATTCCTATATTCGCCGCACGCTGATTTGCCGGAAAGGACCAAGGCCCATGACTGAAACGCGCATCGATCCCGCCCTCGTCGAGTGGACCGGCCTCAACGGCCTGCCGCGTTTCGATCTCGTGAAGGACGGTGCCTTCGCGGACGCGTTCGCCGCCGCGCTCGTCGCGCACGAGGCGGAGATCGACGCCATTGCCGGCAATCCGGAGCCCGCCACCTTCGACAACACGGTCGTCGCGCTCGAAATCGCCGGCGACGAGCTTTCCCGCGTCTCCGCGCTCTTCTGGAGCCGCGCCGGCGCCAACACCAACGACACGATCCAGGCGCTGGAGCGCGACATCGCGCCGAAAATGTCGCGGCACTATTCGAAGATCGGCACCAATGCGGCGCTCTTTGCCCGCATCGATGCGCTCTGGCAGGCCCGCGAGACGCTGGACCTCTCGCTGGAGCAGACCCGCGTGCTGGAGCGGCACTGGAAGGGTTTCGTCAAGTCCGGCGCCAGGCTGGCAAAGCCCGAGCAGGACCGCCTCGCCGCGATCAACGAGACGCTGGCCGGGCTCGGCGCGAAATTCGGCCAGAACGTTCTGGCCGACGAGAAGACCTGGTCGCTCCTGCTCGACGAGGGCGAGGCGCTCGACGGGCTGCCGGATTTCCTGAAGGACGCCATGGCCGCCGCGGCCCGCGAGCGCGGCGAGGAAGGCCGCTTCGCCGTCACGCTGTCGCGCTCGATCATCGAGCCCTTCCTCACCTTCTCCACCCGCCGGGACCTGCGCGAACAGGCTTTTCGCGCCTGGGTGGCTCGGGGTGAGAATGGCGGCGAGACGGACAATCGCGGCATCGTCAAGGAAACCCTGGCGCTGCGCGCCGAAAAGGCCGGGCTGCTCGGCTACGAGAACTTTGCGGCGCTGAAACTCGACAACACCATGGCCAAGACGCCGGAGGCGGTGAACGGCCTGCTCATGCAGGTCTGGGAAAAGGCCGTGGCGCGGGCCCGCGAGGAGGAGGCCGAGCTTGCCGCCCTCGCCGCGGAGGAAGGCCACAACCACGCGGTCATGCCCTGGGACTGGCGCCATCACGCCGAAAACCTGCGTGCGAAAAAGTTCAGCTTCTCCGAGGCGGAGCTGAAACCCTATCTGCAGCTGGAAAAGATCATCGACGCCTGCTTCGACGTTGCCGGGCGGCTGTTCGGCATCCGCGCCGTCGAGAAGACCGGCGTGCCGGTCTACCATCCCGACGTTCGCGTCTTCGAGATTCGCGACCGCGACGACCGGCTCGTCGCCATGTTCCTCGGCGACTATTTCGCCCGCGCCTCCAAGCGCTCGGGCGCCTGGATGAGCGCCTACCAGAGCCAGCACCGCCTGCCGCTGAAGAACGGATCGGTCGGCGAGCTGCCGATCGTCTACAATGTCTGCAACTTCGCCAAGCCTGCCGAAGGCAAGCCGGCGCTGCTCTCGCTCGACGATGCGCGCACGCTCTTCCACGAATTCGGCCATGCCCTGCACGGCATGCTCTCCGACGTCACCTATCCCTCGGTCTCGGGCACGGGCGTCGCGCGCGATTTCGTCGAACTGCCCTCGCAGCTCTACGAGCACTGGCTGACCGTACCGGACATCCTGACGCGCTATGCGGTGCATTACCAGACGGGCGAGGCGATGCCCGCGGCGCTGCTCGACAAGGTGCTTGCCGCCCGCACCTTCAATTCCGGCTTCGCGACGGTGGAGTTCACCTCCTCGGCGCTGGTCGACATGGCCTTCCACACGCGCGGTGCCGTGGAGGATCCGATGGCGGTGCAGCGGGAGGTGCTGGAAACGATCGGCCTGCCGGCGTCCATCGTCATGCGGCACGCCACGCCGCATTTCCAGCATGTCTTCTCCGGCGACGGCTATTCGGCGGGCTACTATTCCTACATGTGGTCGGAAGTGCTTGACGCCGACGCCTTCGCGGCCTTCACCGAGACGGGCGACGCCTTCGATCCGGCCATGGCCGCGCGGCTGAAGGCCCATATCTACGCCGTCGGCGGCTCGGTCGACCCGGAAGACGCCTACAAGGCTTTCCGCGGCAAGCTGCCGAGCCCCGAGGCCATGCTGGAGAAGAAGGGTCTAGCCGCCTGAGGGACCATTCCCGGCGAAGCCTCATGGCCCGGCCGGGCATCCGGCTCAGCCGGCCTGCGCGGGCGTGCCGAGCGCCTTCTCGATGGCAGGATAGAGCCCGTCCTTGAGGCTCCTGTCGTCGAAGGGGCCGACCTTCTTGTAGAGGATCGTGCCGTCCGGGCCGACGAGGTAGGATTCCGGAATGCCGTAGACGCCCCAGTCGATCGCCATCTTGCCGACGGGGTCGAGGCCGATGGCGGAGAAGGGATTGCCGAGCTCGCCGAGGAAGCGCAGCGCGTTCTCGCTGCCGTCCTTGTAGTTGACGCCGACGACGTTGAGGCGCGGGTCCTTGGACAGCGCCAGGATGACCGGGTGCTCCTGCCGGCAGGGTACGCACCAGGACGCCCAGAAATTGACGAGCGTCAGCTTGCCCTTGCCGCTTTCGGCCGTGAGCGCCGGCACCGGGGCGCCGTCCTTCATCGCTCCCGCCAGCGGTTCGAGATCGCGATAGGGCGCCTTCGTGCCGATCAGCGCGGAGGGGATTTCGGACGTGTTGCGGTCCGGGTCCGTCAGCATGACGAAGAAGATCGCCGCCATGCCGGCGAAGATCGCCAGGGGAAGGGCCGCCAGGACAAGGCGCGTGCGCTTGCCGCCGCTCTCGGTATTCTCGGTGCTGCTCATGGCTTGTCCCCGCCGCGCGCCGAGCGGCGGCGGATGCCGGCGGCTTCCAGCCGCGCCAGCTCGCGGTGCCGCGCGCGGTGGTCCAGCCAGACCCAGAGGACGAGGCCTGCCGTGACGGCGAAGGCGGCGGCATAGGACGCCGTGACATAGAAGGCATGGCTCATGCGGCCTCTCCCGGACGGCCGGCGGCCCTTGCGGCGTGCCGGCGCAGCACGGCGATGCGTCGGCGCAGGATCTCGTTGCGCATGGCGAGGATGTGCAGCGTGAAGAACAGGAGCGTGAAGGCGACGGCCATCACGAGGAGCGGCCAGAGGAATTCCGGGTCGATGGTCGGCCCGTCGAGCCGCACCACGCTGGCCGGCTGGTGCAGCGTGTTCCACCATTCGACGGAGAACTTGATGATCGGGATGTTGACGAAGCCGACGAGGATGAGCACGGCGCTCACCTTGGCCGCCCGCGTCGGGTCGTCCATGGCGCGGTTGAGGGCGATCAGGCCGAGATACATCAGGAACAGCACGAAGACGGAGGTGAGCCGCGCGTCCCACACCCACCAGGTGCCCCACATGGGCTTGCCCCAGAGCGAGCCGGTGATGAGGGCGACCAGCGTGAAGCAGGCGCCGATCGGGGCTGCCGCCTTGGCGGAGACGTCGGCGAGCGGATGGCGCCAGACGAGCGTGCCGAGCGCCGAAAGCGCCATGACCGTATAGCACATCATGGAAAGCCAGGCCGCCGGCACATGCACATACATGATGCGCACGGTCTCGCCCTGCTGGTAGTCGCCCGTTGTCGTGAAGGAGAGATAGAGGCCGACGGCGAAAAGACAGAGCGTCAGCCCGGCAAGATAGGGCCAGACGATCGCGACCAGCGCCAGGAACCGGGTCGGGTTGGCGAGGTCGCTGAATTTGCGGATGGCAAGGCTCGGTTCGCTCATGATGGTTCTTTAACGCGGAAGCCCCCCGGCTTCAATTGACCTGCCGCAATCACATTCCCGTCAATTCGTCGCGTCAGTCGCTGGAAAGCCGCAGCGCCGCCGCCGCCGCCACCGGGCCGATGACGGCGAAGAACAGGTTGAGCGCGACGAGGATCAGGAAGGGCGGCAGGAAGGGCGCCGGGTCCTCGATCGCCGCATAGACGGCGCTGACGCCGAAGATCAGCACCGGAATGGCGAGCGGCAGCACGAGGATCGACACGAGCAGGCCGCCGCGCGGCAGCGCCACGGCAATGCCCGCCCCGGCCGCCCCGATGAAGGTCAACGCCGGCGTGCCGGCA
>CAMLOC010000252.1 GCA_946481465.1 uncultured Shinella sp.
AACGGCGGCGCCATTGCGCTCGGCCATCCGCTCGGCATGAGTGGCGCGCGGCTCGTCACGACAGCCGCCTATCAGCTCCACCGCCAGGGCGGGCGCTATGCACTGTGCACCATGTGCATCGGCGTCGGCCAGGGCATCGCCATCATTCTCGAACGCGTCTGACGCGTATAGCAGGAGGAAAGACCATGTATGCCCAGATGGTGAAGACCGATGCCGCCCGCGTCCGGTCCCTCGACGAGATGGATCCCGTGGAGCGCGCCTTCCAGGAGCGTATCGACGCCGGCCAGAAGATCGAGCCGAAGGAATGGATGCCGGAAGGCTATCGCAAGACGCTCGTGCGCCAGATCAGCCAGCATGCCCACTCGGAAATCGTCGGCCAGCTTCCCGAAGGCAACTGGATCACCCGTGCGCCGACGCTGGAGCGCAAGGCGATCCTGCTTGCCAAGGTGCAGGACGAGGCTGGCCACGGCCTCTACCTCTACTGCGCCGCCGAAACGCTCGGCATCAGCCGCGACGAGATGTATGCGCAACTCCATTCCGGCAAGGCGAAATATTCCTCGATCTTCAACTATCCGACGCTGACCTGGGCGGATATCGGCGCGATCGGCTGGCTGGTCGATGGCGCGGCCATCATGAACCAGGTGCCTTTGCAGCGCTGTTCCTACGGCCCCTATGCGCGGGCCATGGTGCGCATCTGCAAGGAAGAGAGTTTTCACCAGCGCCAGGGCTACGACGTGCTGATGAAGATGGTGAAGGGCACGCCGGCGCAGAAGGCCATGGTGCAGGATGCGCTGAACCGCTGGTGGTGGCCGTCGCTGATGATGTTCGGCCCCTCGGACGACGCCTCCGTGCACTCCGCCCAGTCGATGGCGTGGAAGATCAAGCAGAATTCCAATGACGAGCTGCGCCAGAAATTCGTCGACCAGACGGTGCCGCAGGCGAAATATCTCGGCCTCACCGTGCCTGACCCGGACCTCAAGTGGAACGAGGAGAAGGGCGGCCACGATTTCGGCGAGCCGGACTGGGAGGAATTCTTCAACGTGATCGCCGGCAACGGCCCCTGCAATGCGGAGCGCCTCGACGCCCGCAAGAAGGCCTGGGACGACGGCGCCTGGTTCCGCGACGGCCTGACGGCCCATGCCGAAAAAGCGACTGAGCGCCGCGCTAGCGCCAAGATCGCCGCCGAGTAAGGGAGAGAGCACGATGTCCAGCGAATGGCCGCTTTGGGAAGTCTTCATCCGGGGTCAGCACGGCCTCAACCATCGCCATGTCGGCAGCCTGCATGCGCCCGACGCCGAAATGGCGATCAACAATGCCCGCGACGTCTATACGCGGCGTAACGAGGGCGTCAGCATCTGGGTGGTGAAATCCTCCGAGATCACTGCCAGCGCCCCCTCGGAAAAGGGGCCGCTGTTCGATCCGTCGAACTCCAAGGTCTATCGTCACCCGACCTTCTTCGACATTCCGGACGAAGTGGGGCACATGTGATGGCGGCCGCGGCACTCGATCCTGCGGCCCGTGAGGCCGCGCTCTTCGAATTCCTGCTGCGCGTCGGCGACAATGCGCTGATCCTCGGCCACCGCGTTTCCGAATGGTGCGGCCATTCGCCCGCGCTGGAGGAGGATATCGCGCTCGCCAACACCGCGCTCGACATGATCGGCCAGACGCAGCTCTGGCTCGGCCTTGCCGGCGAGGTGGAAGGCAAGGGCCGTTCGGCGGATGACCTTGCCTATCTCCGCGACGGCTACGAATTCCGCAACATCCTGCTGGTTGAACGCCCGAACGGCGATTTCGGCAAGACGCTGATGCGGCAATTCCTGTTCGACGCCTGGCACTATCTGCTCCTGAAGGCGCTGAAAGGCTCCTCGGACACGCGCATTGCCGAGATCGCGGAAAAGGCCTTCAAGGAGGTCTCCTACCATCTCGACCGCAGCCGCGACCTCGTCATCCGCCTTGGCGACGGCACGGCGGAAAGCCACCGCCGCATGCAGGCGGCGCTGGACGAACTCTGGCCCTTCACCGGCGAGATGTTCATGAGCGACGCGCTGGATGCCGAACTGGTGGAGGCCGGCATCATCCCGGCGCCCGCAAGCCTCAAGGCGGGCTGGGACGAGATCGTCGCGGAGACAATCTCCGAGGGCACGCTGAAGAAGCCGGCCGACGGCTACATGCACAAGGGCGGCCGGCGCGGCGTGCACACCGAGCATCTCGGCTTCATCCTCACCGAGATGCAGTTCCTGCAACGCGCCTATCCGGGCGCCACCTGGTAGGAGGCGGCCATGGACCCGGCGCTCCGTCCCTCGGTCGACGAGGTCTGGCACTGGCTGTCAAAGGTGCCGGACCCGGAAATCCCTGTCATCTCGCTGACAGACCTCGGCATCATCCGCGATGTCGAATGGCGGGACGACACGCTGGTGGTGACGGTCACGCCGACCTATTCGGGCTGTCCCGCCACCACGGTGATCAACCTTGATATCGAGACGGCGCTAACCGGAAAGGGGCTCGACAAGGTGAAGCTGGAGCGACGGCTCTCGCCCGCCTGGACGACGGACTGGATCAGCGCCGAAGGCCGCGAGAAGCTGCGCGACTACGGCATCGCCCCGCCGGTCGACGGCACGGCCGCCGACGGCGTACTGATGAAACGCATCGACCGGCTCTCCGGCCGCTCGAACCTGACGATTGCCTGTCCGCGCTGCGGATCGACCAAGACCGAGAAGATCAGCCAGTTCGGCTCGACGCCCTGCAAGGCGAGCTATCGCTGCACCGACTGCCTGGAACCGTTCGACTATTTCAAGTGCATCTGACCCTGGAGCGATTCCGGCGAACCGGAGTTTACCGGAATCGCTCCAGTTTCTTGTTTTACCGCATTGTCTGACGCCGAAGCGAGGCCGCTCGGCTGGAAATGCTCTAGGGAGAGGGCCCACATGGCACGTTTTCATCCCCTGACCGTCACCGACGTTCGCCGTGAGACGCGCGATGCGGTCGTGGTCACGCTCCGGCCGTCCGAGGAGGACCGCGCCGTCTTCGATTTCACCCAGGGCCAGTACCTGACCTTTCGCCGCAGGTTCGAGGACGAGGAACTGCGCCGCTCCTATTCGATCTGTGCCGGCAAGGACGAGGGCGTCCTGAAGGTCGGCATCAAGCGTGTCGACGGCGGCTGCTTCTCCACCTGGGTCAACGAGAACCTGAAGCCCGGCGACACGCTGGAGGCCATGCCGCCGATGGGCGCGTTCTTCACCGCGCTGGAGCCGGAGGTGGCAAAACACTATCTCGGCTTTGCCGGCGGGAGCGGCATCACGCCGGTGCTCTCGATCATCAAGACGGTGCTGTCGCGCGAGCCGCGCGCCCGCTTCACGCTGGTCTACGCCAACCGCCAGATCAGCTCGATCATGTTTCGCGAGGAGCTGGAGGACCTGAAGAACCTCTATCTCGGCCGTCTCTCCGTGCTGCATGTGCTGGAAAGCGAGGCGCAGGACATCGATCTCTTCACCGGCCGCATCGACGGCGAGAAATGCGCGGCCCTCTTCCGCAACTGGATCGATCCGAAGTCTGTGACGACCGCCTTCATCTGCGGCCCGGAGCCGATGATGCTGGCCATCGCCGCGGCGCTGCGCGAACACGGCCTTCGCGACGACCAGATCAAGTTCGAGCTCTTCGCCTCCTCGCAGCCCGGCCGCGCGCGGCGCAAGGCGGAGCAGGCGAACGGCGCGGACCAGGGTGCCAGCTGCGAGGCGACCGTGACGCTCGACGGCGCGACGCGCACGTTCAAGTTCCCGAAGCAGGGCCAGAGCCTGCTCGATGCCGCGCTCGAAAATGCCATGGACGCGCCCTATGCCTGCAAGGCGGGCGTCTGCTCCACCTGTCGCGCCAAGGTTCTGGAAGGCGAGGTCGAGATGGAAACCAACCATGCGCTCGAGGACTACGAGGTACGCCAGGGCTATGTGCTGACCTGCCAGTGCTACCCCCTCACCGACCGCATCGTCGTCAGCTACGACCAGTAAGGGAGGCCGCCATGACCGATACGATGCCGATCGAGGATTACCTGGCCAAGGGCGGTGTTCTTTCCTCGCCTGCCAATGTGCCGCCGCGCTATCGCGGCGAGCTCCTGCGACTGATGGCGAGCTTCGTCGACAGCGAACTGGCAGGTTCCGCCGGCTTCGCCGACACGATCAACGATGCGCCCGGCATCCAGGAGCGCATCTCCGCCGCCCGCATCGTGCTGGAAAAGGCCGATCATGCCGGCAAGGTGCTGAAGGTCATGGAAACGTTCGGGGCGGATGGCGGGCGCTATGCCGTGCATCATCCCTGGGCCGAACGCCTTTCCCGCGAGGCCGATATCGGCGCGGCGCGGCGGGAGGGCGACATGCGCCTTTCCGTCTTTCACTACCCGCTCGAAGGCTGGGCGGATGCCGTGGTCATGAACGTGCTGATGGGCCGGGCGAGCGTCGTGCAGCTGAAGGAGCTGTCGCGCGTCTCCTACCAGCCGCTCGCCGAGGTCTTCCGCACCATCCTGCCGCGCGAGACGCGGCATGCGGAACTCGGCCTTGCCGGCCTCGTGCAGATCGTCGACGCGGCGGAAGGCCGTGCGAGGGCGAAGGCCGCCGTCGCCTACTGGTATCCGCGCGTCGCCGCCAGCTTCGGCCATTCCGGCTCGGCCCGCTTCGAGACGCTGTCGCGCTTCGGCTTGCGTCACACGCCCAACGAGACCCTGCTGGCCGAATGGCGGGCGGAGGTCGATGTGCAGCTTTCTGCGCTTGGATTGAACTGAAAGGATAGCGACATGAACGTCATGGCAAACCGGCCGCGCCGCCTTGAAAGCCATGTCGGCGGCCAGTGGGTCGCCGGCGCGAAGGAAGGCGTGCCGCTGCTCGACGCCTCGACGGGCGCGCCGGTCGCCTTCATCGATTCCACCGGTATCGACTTCAAGGCCGCGCTCTCCTATGGCCGCGATGTGGGCGGCCCGGCCCTGCGCCGCCTGTCCTTCCACGAGCGCGCCGCCATGCTGAAGGCGCTCGGTCAGGCCCTGATGGAGCGGAAGGAGGAGTTCTACGCCCTCTCCACCGCCACCGGCGCGACCCGCGCCGATAGCTGGGTCGATATCGAAGGCGGCATCGGCACGCTGCTTTCCTATGCCTCCAAGGGCCGGCGCGAACTGCCGAACACCCGCGTCCTGCTCGATGGCGACGTGGAGCCGCTTTCCAAGGATGGCACCTTTGCCGCGCAGCATATTTTAAGCCCCTTGCAGGGCGTCGCGGTCCATATCAACGCCTTCAACTTCCCCTGCTGGGGCATGCTGGAAAAGCTCGCGCCGACGCTGCTGGCCGGCGTTCCGGCCATCGTCAAGCCGGCAAGCCAGACCGCCTACCTCACAGAGCTGATGGTCCGCCGCATCGTCGAGACGGGCATCCTGCCGGAAGGCGCGCTGCAACTCGTCTGCGGCTCGGTCGGCGACCTGCTCGACCATGTCGAAGGCCAGGACGCCGTGACCTTCACCGGCTCGGCCGCGACCGGCCGGCGCCTGAAGACGCACAAGGCCATCGTCGAGAATTCGGTGCGTTTCACGATGGAGGCCGACAGCCTCAACGCCGCCGTGCTCGGCCTCGATGCCGCGCCCGGCACGGAGGAGTTCGACCTCTTCGTCAGGGAAGTCGCCCGCGAGATGACGGTCAAGGCCGGGCAGAAATGCACGGCGATCCGCCGGGTCATCGCGCCCCGCTCCTACTGTGAGGCCCTCATCGAAAGCCTCCGCGCGCGTCTCGCCAAGACGGCGATCGGCAATCCGGCGGACGAGGCCGTGCGCATGGGACCGCTCGCCAGCCTCGACCAGCGCGAGGAGGTTCGCGCCCGCATCCGCGATCTTGCGGCCGAGGCCGAGATCGTCGCCGGCGATCCCGACAATCCGAGCATCCAGTCCGGTGACGCGGCGGCCGGCGCCTTCCTCAATCCGGTTCTGCTCTATTGCGACAGGCCGGGTTCGGCCCGCGCCATCCACGATGTCGAGGCCTTCGGCCCGGTCAGC
>CAMLOC010000253.1 GCA_946481465.1 uncultured Shinella sp.
AGGATGGCGTGGCCGGTCTTTTCGGAAAACGTGCGATGGGTTTCCGCCAGTAGCGGCGCGGAGCCGGACACGAAGAGCCGCATGCCGGCGGTAGCCTCCCGCGTCAGGCCCGGATGCTGCACGAGTCGGACGTAGAAGGTGGGCACGCCCATCATCACCGTCGCGCTCGCCATCAGCCGCAAAGCCTCGTCGACGTCGAATTTCGGCAGCATATACATCGACGCGCCGGCAAGCAGCGTCACGTTCGAGGCAACGAAGAGGCCATGCGTGTGGAAGATCGGCAGAGCGTGGATCAGCCGGTCCGCACTGGTGAAGCACCAGTGATCGCGCAGCGTCAGGGCGTTCGACAGGAGATTGTCGTGCGTCAGGATAGCCCCCTTGGAACGGCCCGTCGTGCCCGAGGTGTAGAGGATCGCTGCCGGATCGTCCGGGCCGCGCTCCGCATCGAGGAAATCGGTCTCCTCGCCCGCTGCAAGCTCCATCAGCGAGCCGCCGCCCGTTTCGTCCAGTGTTTCGACACGGGCGCCGCGGTGGGTAGCGATGTTGACGATGCCATCAGCCGACTTCGGAGTGCAAACGACGAGACGGGGTTCGGCGTCGCCGATGAAATAGTCGAGTTCCGCCAGCGTATAGGCCGTGTTGAGCGGCAGGTAGATGGCACCGGCCCTCACGCAGGCGAGATAGAGCATCAACGCCTCGGGGCTCTTTTCCACCTGCACGGCAACCCGATCGCCGGGACGTACGCCGCGCGTATAGAGGGCGCCCGCCAGCCGGCCCGACATCGCCAGCATGTCGCCATAGGTCCATCGCCGCCCCTCGGCCGTTTCGATGAAGACCGCCTCCTGCCTCGCAGCGGCCCGGATCATGTCGAAAAGATGGTTGCTCATGCGCTCAACTCCCTGCTTGCCTTCCTTTTCTTGTCCTGGCCTTCAGCAGCCGCGCCGCCGGATAGCGGCACGAGGCTGCGGCCGCCGCGGTCCGCCGGCACGAGACGCCGGATGGCGGGCGTCGTCACCACCTCGCTGCGGCTCGCGAAGGCTTCGTGGTTGGTCTCGATATCGTCGAGCTTGTAGAGGTAGTTCACCATCAGGCCGTGCGCCTGGCGCATCGCGCGCGCTGATCGGTCGGCAAGGAAGTTGATGCGCTCCAGTCGAGCGCCGTTGCCGAGATGGAAGCGGGCCACGGGGTCCGCGATGCGTCCTTTCGCATCGCGAGCCCTTAGAAAGTACCACGCGGCCGCGGCGGTCATGGCCGGCTGGACGGTTGCCACGATTGCCTCGTCGTCGGCCCAGTCCTTGGTGTCGAGCATGGCAAGCCTGGCCTTTTCCGCATCGCCGAACACGTCCGATGCCTCTGCGCGCCGTTCACGCGCGAGCCACGCAGCGAAGCCGGGCACCGGCGAAAGCGTGACGAACGTGTCGAGCTTCGGCAGGTCGCGGCGCAGGTCCTCCACCACCTGCTTGATCAGGAAATTGCCGAAGGAGATGCCCCGCAGGCCCTCCTGGCAATTCGAGATGGAGTAGAAAACGGCCGTCGTGGCATCGGCAGCCCTGATGAAGTCCCGATCCTCACGCAGGAGCTCGTCGATGCGCGAAGGCATATCCCGCGTGAGCGCCACTTCCACGAAGATCAGAGGTTCGTCCGGCAGTTGCGGATGGAAGAAGGCGAAGCAGCGCCGGTCTTCCGGCGCGAGGCGCCGCCTCAGTTCGTCCCACCCCCCGATATGGTGGACCGCTTCATAGCGAATGATCTTCTCCAGGATGTCTGCTGGTGTTGACCAGCTTATCGGCCGAAGCACGAGGAAACCGCGGTTGAACCAGGAGCCGAAGAGATGGGCGAAATCGGCATCGACGGCTTCGAGGTCGCGATCCTCTTCCTTGAGCTTGAGGAGCACTTCGCGCATGGCGACGAGCGTCGCGATGCCGTTCGGCGCAAGGTTCAGCCGTCGGACCAGTTCCTGGCGCCGCGGTTCGGCGGCGACATGGAGTTCAAGCAGCGCTTTCGGGCTCTGGCTCGCCCGATAGGCGTCGATCGCCGCCTCCAGCGGTTCAGTCTTCGGTCCGAAGCGGGCAAGCAGCATCCGCATGAATTCGCGCTGCTTTTCGGTATCGAAGGTTCGCCAGCGGTCGAGGATGTCCTTGGCGAGCGCCATGCCGGAGGCCTCGCCGCGGCTCGACAGCAGCGTCTCGCAGCGTGCCTCGATCGCGGCGAGCGGATCGAGCGTGTCCTCGCGTACGCCGAAGGACAGGAAGCGCCGTCCCCGCTCGGTGATCGTCTGCAACATGTCGCTGAAGAGGGATGCGGTGTTCATTGGATGGCTCCCAGCATCTGGTTCGGCAGCCAGGTGGCGATGTCGGGGAAAAAGCAGAGAATGCCGATCGCCAGGAACATGACCAGCACATAGGGAAGCGAGCCCCAGAGAATGTCCTTGGTCGGGATGGTCGGGGCGATCGCATTGATGACGAAGAGGTTGAGCCCGATCGGCGGCGTGATGAGGCCGACCTCCATATTGATCGTCAGCACGATCGCGAACCAGTAGGGGTCGAAACCGGCCTGGGTGACGATCGGGAAGAGCATCGGTGCGGTCATGACGATGACCGCGACGGGCGGCAGGAACATGCCGCAGACCAGCAGGAAGATGTTGATGATGAACATCAGCACCCAGCGATTGACCTCAAGGTCGGCGATGGAGGCCGCGATGGTCTGGGTGATGAAGAGGGACGACAATGCGAAAGCGAACAGCTCCGCCGCCGCCATGATCATCATGATCATCACGCTCTCGCGCATGGCCGAGCCGAAGATGCCGGCGACAGGCTTCACCCGGAACAGGCGATAGGCGACGATCACGACGATCAACGTGAGGAAGGCACCTGCTCCAGCCGCTTCCGACGGTGTCGCGATACCGCCATAGAGCACGTAGAGCGTTCCGGCGATGATCAGGAGGAAGGGCAGGATGCGCGGCAGGCGGGAAAGACGCTCCTGCATCGTGTAACGGATCGCTCGGGCGTCGAATTCGTAGCCTTTCCGCTTGCAGTCGATGACGGCCCAGATCATGAACATGACGGTGAGCATGATACCGGGGATGACACCCGCCATGAACAGACGTCCGATCGATGTCTCCGTCGCGATGCCGTAGACGATGAGCGTCACGGAGGGCGGGATCAGGATGCCAAGCGTCCCACCTGCCGCGATCGATCCGGTGGCGACCGAGGTCGGATAGCCGCGCTTCAGCATTTCCGGGATCCCCATCTTGCCGATGGCCGCGCAGGTCGCCGGCGACGAGCCGGTCATGCCGGAAAAAATGGCGCAGGCGCCGATATTCGACAGGACGAGCCCGCCTGGAACACGGTTCAGCCAGCGGTCGAGTGCCGTGTAGAGATCCGAACCGGCCGGCGACGAGGCGACCGCGGCTCCCATCAGCACGAACATCGGTATGGAGACATAGGCGAGGTTGGCGATGCCCGAAAACATCGTATCGCCCAGTACGTAGAAGATGGCGGCCCCACTCTGCAGGTAGAGCGCGAAGAAGGCGGCAAGCCCCAGTGCGAAAGCAATCGGCATTCCGGTCGCGAGCAGCACGAAGAGGCAGGCGATGATCATGAGGCCGGCGAGGGTAGGGCTCATCGCGGAAACTCCTTGGGGAGGGGCAGGTCGTTGCCGTTGCCGGTCGCTTGTTGCCCGGCAATCGGCGCATGGGTTCCGGCCGGCGCCTCTCCCCTGGTCAAGAGGATGAGGATCTGCGCTACATATTGCAGGCAGAGCACCGCGAACCCGACCGGCAATGCCAGAAGCGGTATCCAGAGCGGCGGCGCCCAGACGCTGGAATGGCGCCAGTTGCCGAGCCAGGCGTCGTGGAACTGGATCCAGGTTGCTGCGAGCATGATGATGCAGAAGGCGAGCCCCAGAATGCTCGCCGTCAGGCGCATGCCGGCACGGGTGCGCTCGCTGACGAGCAGTTCCACGACGTCGACCCCGACATGGCCGCCCTTCATCAGCACATAGGGTGCACCGAGGAACATCGCGGCCGTTGCGGAGAACACGACGAAGTCGGTCTGCCAGATTGTCGCCATGCGAAAGACATAGCGCAGCAGGATCATCTGGCAGACCACGAGCATGGCCGCGATAATGAGGAGCGTGGCGATGAGGGCCAGCCCGCGCGACAACGCGCTGACCGCCCTGATATAGGCGTTGACCATCTGAGATGCCCTTGTTGACCTGAGGAAGGGGCGGCAAGTGTCTGACCTGCCGCCCGTTGGCAAGCCAGGCCTATTCGACGGCCAGTGCCTTCTCGATCAGCTTGTCGCCATTCGGCACATTGGCGGCAAAGTTCTTGTACGAGGACTGTCTGGCGACCTCGAGCCAGGCATCGTAGTCCTCCTTCGACATCTCGACCACCTCGACGCCCGCCTTCTTATAGGTGTCGATCATGAGCTGGTCACCCTTGCGAACCTCTTCGTTGAAGTAGGCTTCCGCTTTCTCTCCCGCCGTGAGGATCGCCTTCTGCTGCGCTTCGGTCAGGCCCTCAAAGACCTGCTTGGAGATGAGAACCGGCTCGTACATGAACCAGAGCGCATTTTCGCCGGGCGCCGTCAGGCACTTGGCGTGCTCGAACAGGCGGTAGGAAACGAAGCTCGCCGACGAGGTGTTCGCCGCATCGAGCACGCCGGTCTGCATGCCGGTATAGATTTCGGACGAGGGCATGGACGAGATCGACGCACCGGCCGCCACCAGCATCTCCTCGAAGGCGGGACCGGCGGCGCGGATGACCTGACCCTTGATCGTCTCCGGCGTCGTGATGCAGCCTTGCTTGGAAGCGAAGGCGCCGGACAGCCACGCGTCGGCGATCACCATCGCACCGGCATTTTCGATGATACCCTTGATGTCCTTCATGAAGTCGGAATCGTTGAGACGCGTCGCGCGGTCGAAATTGCCGACGAGGCCCGGCATCAGCGTTGCCGAGAATTCGGGATGCCGGCCGGACGCATAGTCCAGCGGGAAGGATGTCATGTCGAGAAGGCCGCGTGTCACGGCGTTCCACTGGTCGTTCGGCTTGTAGAGCGAGGAGCCGGGAAACACCTGGATTTCGAGATCGACATTCGCGGCCGCCACATCACGGGCGATCATCTGCACCATCTCGTCGCGGATGTCGCCCTTGCCGCCGGGAAACTGGTGGGATGCCTTCAGGATCGTCTGCGCGGACGCCGAGCCGGCCAGAAGCGCGGCCGACACGCACAGCATATGTGCAAAATTTCTCATTTTTTCCTCCCTGATATTCCGGCCCTCCCGCCGGATTGATATAGAGTTTGCCGTGGCGATGCGCACAATGTCAATGTTTTTGTATACAAGAATGTAAATGCCGCATATCTTGTCGTCTTATGAGGAATGGAAATGGCCGGTAACACCTTTCACAAACTGCGGGACGAAATCGAAAACGGTATCGTTACCGGCGAATTTGAACCTGGTGAGCGACTTGACGAGGTGCAGCTGGCCACCCGTTACGGCGTTTCGCGTACGCCCATACGCGAGGCGTTGATGCAGCTTGGTGCGATCGGCCTCGTCGTGATCCGGCCGCGCCGCGGCGCGGTAGTGGTGGACCCCGCGCCGGATCGCGTCTTCGAGATGTTCGAGGTGATGGCGGAGATGGAGGGCATGGCAGGCGCCCTGGCCGCCCGCCGGCACACGGAGGATGACCATGCCGCGCTGGTCCACGCCCATGCGCAGTGCGAAGAGGCGGCCGCCAGCGAGGATACGGATCGCTACTACTACGAGAACGAGACGTTTCACCGGGCGATCTATGCCGCAAGCCATTCCGGCTTTCTGGAGGAGCAATGCGTCGTCCTTCATCGTCGGCTGAGGCCATATCGGCGCCTTCAGCTGCGCGTGCGGAACCGGATGAA
Source organism: uncultured Shinella sp. (assembly GCA_946481465.1). Next base: position 5,898 of record CAMLOC010000253.1, read on the forward strand.
GGTGTCGCTGAAGGAGCATGGCGAGATCGTTGCCGCGATTCTAGCAGGTGAAGCGGAGGCCGCTCGTGCGCTGCTGCGCGGCCACATTGCCGTGCAGGGGGACCGCTTCGGCGATCTCGT
>CAMLOC010000254.1 GCA_946481465.1 uncultured Shinella sp.
ATGGCAAGATCGTTGCCGCGATCCAGTCAGGTTATGCGCAAGCCGCCTTGTAAGGGGAGGGCTTCAGCGGTCTCGTCGCCTCGCTCGCCAATCGCGAGGAAAAGAGGCCATTGTTCGGATAGCAGCCGGTGTCGAGTGGGCGTATTCGTTGAGGGAAGGCATCCGAACCGCTTGACAGGCTGGGTGCATCGCGGCATTGGAGTTCGTATCGGCAGCAAGCTTGATGTCGCGCGCGAACCGGTCCGTCAATATGGACCGCAGCGCCGCCGAACTATACCCCAAAAATCACAGGGCGTTTGATGGTAACACTTCATCTGCGTAGCCTCTTGCGGCTTGAAGGTTCTGCCCGCGTAGCCGCGATCGGGCTGCTCCTCTTTCTCGGCCTGGCGGCACCCGGTTTCGCTGCGGGGTGTGGTCGGCCTCTGGGGTATGGCCGGGTGGAATTCACGGTGAAGACCAGTGGCATCGAAAGGCCGGCGCTGGCGCAGATCCCAACCGCCTATGACGGCAAGACGAGGCTTGCGGTCGTCTTCGACTTTCACGGCAGCAATTCCGGCCCGACAGGCCAGTTCCGTCGTAGTGGCTGGAGCACCGTTGCCGAGCACGAGGGGTTCGTCGCGATCGCGCTGCAGGGCAGCCTCGACGGTCAGTTCGAGGGGACGCATGCCTGGAACGTACCGGGCGTAACGCATGGCGGGAAACTCGACGATGAGCGTTACATCAAGGATGCGATCAAGACGGTTAAGGAGATGTTCTGCATCGATCCGACCCGCATCTACGCCTCCGGCTATTCGGGCGGCGGTCGCATGTTGTCCCAGTACATCTGCAACGGCCATCCGGAATTTGCCGCGGCCGGATTCGTTATGGGTCTGCGGGCCGGCTATCCTGTCGAGCGCGACGGTGTCTGGCAGCCGGATATCGCAAGCTGCAAGCCCGGCGGCCCGATTTCGATCATCGCCTTCTCGGGCATGAAGGACGTCACCAATCCGTTCTTGGGCGGTGGCCAACCCTATTGGCAATATGGCGGAGAGGCGGCACTAAAGCGCTGGGCGGAACTCGACAAGTGCGAAGGCAAGGGCGATCTCGTCACCGACGTTTCGATGACGGCACTATTATTTGAGGCTTGTGCCGGTGGAGCGCGCATCACTTCCTATCTGCTCAAGGAGAACACCCATGACTGGCCGTCGCGCAGCGTGCTGTTCCGGACCTTCGACGCAAACGGCAAGGTGACCTCGGAGCGCGATGCGACAGGCCGCATGTGGGAGTTCTTCAAGAACACGCGCTTGCCGGAAGAAACGCCCCTGACGGCAGGGGATGCGGCGGGGCGGGCCGGCTGAGCCGCGATGCACGGCGGCGGCCAGGGTCTGCTGACCTGTCGGAATCTGCTGAAGCTCTTGCCTTCAACGAAGTCGTGTTACCGCTCCTTATTGTTCGATAGGGGTTTGTCGATCGCACTGGCAATGTCGGACGGGGATAAGGCCTCGTCGGCAACCTGTGCCAGTGCCGCCATATAACCGGCCTCAAATGCCTCCCTTGTGCGGGCGGCATCGCGATTACAACGAGCGACATGACCCAGGTCATCCCACCATCGCTTCCACGCACTATCAGCGTGTGTCGCGTCGTTTTTTGTCATTGTTCCCATATTGATTTGAGTTCCAAGACCTCCTCGTGTCATTTGTGTATAATAATGCAAAATAATTGCTATATGGAAGAATTTTCTGAAATAATGAGTATTCTATATGGATATTTCTTGTTTCGGTGATCAGGTTAATTCAGGTGGTATTTGACGCTCTCCAATTTTGGCTATCCGCATGAGCGGTCTCTCTTGATTTCTGATGCCGATAAAGTTGAAAAGTGGATAACTATTTCTGAGGATTGTCTGCAGCTTGCTGCGATGTAACTGAAACGAAAGCGGGTGGCGCCTCGCCGTTCCTGTCTACACCGAAATAGATCGTCTGGTGCGGGAAGGGAATCTCGATGCCGCGGGCGTCGAAGACGCGCTTGACGGCGCCGTTGAGGGCGCGCCCAACGCCCCATTGCTTGCCGGGCAGTGTCTTGATCCTGACGCGGACGATCACGGCACTGTCGGCCAGTTCCTGGACGCCGAACCATTCCATGTCACCGAGGATGACGGCGGCGTGCTCCGGATCGGCGCGCAGTTCCTCGAAGGCCTCGAACAGCGCGTCCTTCGCGTCCTCCACATCCTCGCGATAGGCGATGCCGATATCGCCGACATGGTAGGAGAAGTCGCGCATCAGGTTCGTCACCACCTCGACGGAGGAAAAGGAGATGATGTGGTAGGCGCCCGTTACGTCCCGCAGGCTGACGGAGCGGATCGTCAGGCGCTCGACGACGCCGCTCGTGCTGCCTACCGTTATGACGTCGCCAACATTGATGGCGTTCTCCAGCTGGATGAACACGCCGTTGATGACGTCCTGCACAAGCTTCTGCGCGCCGAAGCCGATGGCAAGGCCGAGCACCCCGGCCGAGGCGAGCAGTGGCGCGATATCCAGTCCCATCTGTGACAGGGAGAACATCAGTGCGATCACCACGATGGCGATGGTGGCGGCATTGCGCAGAAGGGTGAGAAGGGTGGTCTCGCGCGAGGTGGCAATGGTGCCGAAGGCGGGATTAAGCCGGTAGTCCACCCAGGAACTCAGCGCCAGCCAGGCGACATAGGCGACCAGGAGGATGACGAAGACCGACACCACCGCGCCCGTGAACGCGAGGCCCATGCGCGAGTAAAACAGCGCCGCCATGTCGAAGACGCCGATGGCCGAGATCACGAAGGCGATCACGGTGGCGAGAATGACGAGGCGCAGCAGCGTCAGGAAGCGGGGGACGAGGCCGTTGACGCGCCGCTCCAGCAACGGCAGCCGCTGGTTAACGTTCTCCGGCAGGCTGACGCCCCGCGTCACTGTGTACGCTAGCCAGTCGGCCGCGACAAAGCCGACGATAATGGCGGCGAAGGCCTGGGCGCTTGCGCCGAGCACGGAGAACAGCCGGTCGGCCGGCCCGATCAGCACGACGAGGAACAGGAAGGCGAGATAGACAAGCACGGGCCAGTGCCAGCGCGCCGCGATGAAACGGACGCGGCGGTTGCGCGGGCTGTGGTCGGGGGTGTCCAGCAGCCATTGGGTCACCGCGCGCCGGTTCGCGAGCGTCGCCGAGACGGCGATGACGAGCGCCACGAGCGCCACGAGCCCGGACACCGCCCGCCCGGAAGCGACAGACACGGCCTGCGACAGGATCGGTTGGAGGAGAAGCTGGCCATAGCCGAGGATGCTGATGATCCAGGCGAGGAGGCGGCTGGTACGCCGAGCCGCCTCGTCCGAAACGCGCACGAGGCGAAGCTCGCTTGCGGAGGGCGACAGCACGGTCCTGACCGCCACCTTCGCCAGTTGCACCACGGTGAAGGCGTTGAGATAGAGCGTCTGCTGGATGTCCATGCGACCGAGTTCGCCGAACACCGTCAGCGCGGCGAGATATCCTGCCCCCCAAGCGACGATGACGATGGCGATATCGAGCACCGCAGAGGCCCCGATTAGGAAGGCTTTCTCGAAGAAGCCTGCCGCAACGGCGCGCCGCCCAAAGGAACGGTCGACGCGGCGCGTGACCAGCCGCAGCGCGACGAAGACGCCGTAGGTGACGACGATCACCAGCGCGAGGTCGCGCGCGGCGCGAAACAGCACCTCGCCTTCCGCGCCGTTGAGGTTCGAGAAGGTCGCCGGCGCGGCGGCGAGTTGCCGGGAGAACACGATCGCCGAGGAGACCGCCCGTTCGGCAAACTGCCGCGTCACATCTGCGATCTGCTTGCCGATGGATTCGGCCGGCGGCGCCTCGGTCGTTGCGTCCGCGGCTTTGCCGTCGGCGACCTTCTGCAACTCGTCGAGGAAGGTCTGCCGCGTCCCGTCGTCGCGCAGGACGTCGATCAGGTCCTGGAGTTTCGCGGCGTCGGCCGGCTGTTCCCGGGCGGTCCCGGGGAGCGCCGCCTGCTGGGCGGCGGCCGGCATGAGGCCCGCCATCAGCAGGGCGGCGAACAGGCAGGCGGTGCGGAGGACGGAAAGCATCATGATCTATACCATTGCACGGGTGCCGGGAAACAGCAGGTCGACGAAACGGGCCGCCGTTGGCTGCGGCTCATGGTTGGCAAGGCCGGGTCGTTCGTTCGCCTCAATGAAAACGTAGTCAGGCTCCGACGGGTCCCTGACCATGAAGTCGATGCCGACGACCGGTATGTCGATGGCACGCGCGGCGCGGCAGGCGGAAGCGACGAGATCGGGATGCACGGTGTCGGTGACGTCGTGGATCGAGCCGCCGGTGTGCAGGTTGGCGGCCTTGCGCACGGTGATCTCCCGCCCTTCGGCGAGAACCGTGTCGAGATCGAGCCCCTGTTCGGCAAGGCAGCGATCCGTTTCCGCGTCGAGCGGGATCCGGCTCTCGCCGCCCGTGGCGGCCTCGCGCCGGCGCGACTGCATCTCGACGAGCGCGGCGACGGTGCTGCGCCCGTCGCCGATGACGCGGGGCGGGCGGCGCACGGCGGCGGCGACCAGCTTGAAATCGATGATCACGAGTCGCAGGTCCTCGCCCTCGAAGCAGGCTTCGAGCAGCACCCGGTCGCAGACCGTGCGCGCCTCGGCGATCGCCGCGTCGAGCGTGTCGAGCGTGGCGATGCCGACCGAAATGCCGCGGCCCTGCTCGCCGCGCGCCGGCTTGACCACCAGCTTGCCATGCTTTTCGAGGAAGGCCGCGATGCGGGCGCGGTCCTCGTCCGCCGTCATCTGCTCCGGCACGGCAAGGCCGGCCGCAGCGACGATACGGCGGGCAACGGCCTTGTCGTCGGCGATTGACATGGCGACGCCCGAGGTCAGTTCGCAAAGGCTCTCGCGGCAATGGATCGAGCGGCCGCCATGGGAGAGCCGGAAGAAGCCACCCTCGGCATCGGTGATCTCCACATGGATGCCGCGTCGTGTCGCCTCGTCGACGATCAGCCGTGCATAGGGATTGAGAGCATCGTAGGACTGGTGCGGCATGGCGAAGAACTTCTCGTTGATCGCGTTCTTGCGCTTGATGGCGAAGAGCGGCATGCGGTGGAAGTTTAGCTTCTCGTAGAGCTTGATCGCCAGTTCATTGTCATGCATCACCGACAGGTCGAGGTGGGAGAGGCCGCGCGCCTGGAAATGCTCGGCCAGCTTGCCGACAAGCCGTTCGCCGATGCCCGGCTGGCGGGCATGCGGATGCACGGCGAGGCACCAGAGCGAGGCGCCCCGGTCGGGATCGTTGAACAGCCGCTGGTGGTCGATGCCCGTGACCGTGCCGACGATCTCGCCGGTCGTGTCGTCCTGGGCCACGAAATAGGTGAGCGAGCGGTTGTCCCTGTCGGATGAGAAGAAGTCCTTGCGGATCTGCACCATGCCGCAGGCGGCATAGACCCGGTTGATGCCGTCCGCATCGGCCTCGGTGGAAAGCCGGCGGATCGTGATGGCGCGCATGCGGCGGGTCCTCGCCCGGTAGGTGGACAGGTTGAGCCGGAAGGTGTGCGAGGGATCGAGGAAGACCTCCTGCGGCGCGCGCGACAGCAGCACATGCGGATCGCGCACGTAAAAGGCGATGTCGCGGCTCGACGGCGCCTCCTCGCGGAGTTTCGAGAGGAGCGTCTCGTCGTCTGGGAACGTCTGGGCGAAAAGCAGCCGGCCCCAGCCGCAATCCAGCACCACGTTCTCCTTCTGTTTTTCCGACGCGTCCGGCCGGCCGACATGGCGGCCGGGCTGCGCGCGCGTGCGCAACTGCTTCAGGCGATGGCTCACCGCCTTGGTTCCCTTGGCCCGCTGGCGCAGCGGGGTCTTTTCGCCTGCCTTTTTCACCTCACACCCCCTGCGCCTGAAGCCACATTTCCAGGAGGCCGACCTGCCAGAGTTCCGAGCCGCGCAGCGGCGTGATGTGCTCCGAGGGCCTGTCGAGCAGGCGGTCGAGATAGGCGTCACGGAAG
>CAMLOC010000255.1 GCA_946481465.1 uncultured Shinella sp.
ATCCTGAAGGTGACGCGCGCGCAGGCCGAGCGGCTTCTGCTGTCGGGCGCGACGCCCGCGGCGGTCGATGTGGCGATGCGCGCCTTCGGCTTGCCGATGGGGCCTTTCGAGGCACAGGATCTCGGCGGCCTCGACATTGCCGCCTTCCAGCGCAAGGCCGCGCGCGAACGCGGCGAAACGCCTTTCGCGCCCGTCGCCGACCGGCTCTGCGCCCTCGAACGCTACGGCCAGAAGACCGGCGGCGGCTGGTACGACTACCAGCCTGGCGACCGCGCGCCGAAACCCTCGGAAGCCGTGGCGGCGATCATCGCAGAGGCGGCGGAGGGCCGGGCGCAGCGGGTATGGGACGAGGACGGTATCGCCGACGCCATCCTCCTGCCCATGGTCAACGAGGCGGCGCGCATCCTGGAAGAACGCGTGGCGCTGCGTGCGGCCGATATCGATCTCGTGAAGATCCATGGCTACGGCTTCCCGCGTTGGCGCGGCGGGCCGATGCACCATGCCGAGGCGCGCGGGCTTTCTACGGTGGTGGCGGTGCTGGATCGCCTGGCGGCGGAAGGCCTTGTCGAACCGCCGGGCGAGGGCCTGCGCCGGGCGGCGGCGGCCGGCAGCTTTTCCGTGCTTGCCGGGTGAGGCGATTCCGGCAAGACTGCCTTGCGGGGTAGGCAGGCGTTGCGGACTGTGGTGAGATTGTTTTTGGGAGAACAGGCTTTCTGCTAGAGCCGGGGAGGGCACGATGCAGTCGCTGATGACGCCGGGACACAAGCCGGTGCCGGTAGAAATTCTCGAGGCGGAGATCAGGAGGGTCTGCGGCTCGTTCGATCTGGAGCCGATGCGGCGGACGGGTGTCGTCAATGGCGATGTCACGACGCGGCGTGTCGGCCCCTTCGATACGGCCATCGTCGCGCTCGACGCCTCCGAGGTCGCGCGCAACACCCGCTCCATCCGGCAGGATCCCGGCGAATACTTCTTCCTGCTGGTGCAGGATGCCGGCCACTGTCGCGTCGAGCAGGGCGACCAGGTCGCGGAGCTTTCGCCGGGCGACATGTTCCTCGTCGATTCCGTCAGGCCTTCGACCTTCCTCTATCGCGGCGAGCGCTCGAACCAGGTGTCGCTGCACATCCCGCGTGACGAGATGCTCCATCGCTTCGGCGCGCCCTGCGCCGGCGGCCTCTCGATCTCGCGCGACGATCCCCTCTGGCTCGCCATGCGCGCGGTCATCGCCAAGATGTTGCTGGAAGAGGGCGCGCAGGCGCAGCTGGGCGAAGCTTTCCTCTGCCTTCTCGGCGCCTATCTGCATTCGACCCGCGTGACGGGCGCCGCCGCGCCTGCCGAGACGCTGCTGTCGCGCGCGCTCGCGATGATCGATCGCCACCGGGCGGATCCGGGCTTCGGGCCGCGCGAGCTGGCTGTCCGTCTCAACGTTTCGGAGCGCATGCTGCAGCGGCATTTCCGGCCGCTTGGCGAAACGCCCGGCCACCGGCTGCTCAACCGCCGGCTGGAGCTTGCCCATGCGCGGCTTTCCGCCCGCAAGGGGGAACAGGCGGCGGAGGGCGTCACGGCGGTCGCTTTCGATTGCGGCTTCAACGACCTTTCCTATTTCTATCGCGAGTTCCGCAAGAAATACGGCACGACGCCGGGCGCCGTCGCGCGCTGCCATTGACGCTTTTATCCAAAAGGCGGGACGGTGCCGTCCAAGTCCGGCGCGCCGCACCCCTCTAATCTCTGCCACCATATATCCCCGCCAGAGGAGGCGGGGTCGTTCATGGAGGAGGCGGACATGATGGAATTCAAGGCGACCATCGGCGGCAGGCCGGCGCCCGTCGGCGCGGACTTCGCCGTTCTCAACCCGGCGACGGGGCAGGAGGTTGGCCGCGCGCCGAACATGGGCGGGGCGGAGCTGGATGCCGCCGTCTCGGTCGCCAAGGCGGCGTTCGCCGCATGGTCGGCGCAGAGCGATGCGGCCCTGCAGGCCGCCTGCGCGGCCGTGACGGCCAAGATCGAGGAACATGCCGGCGAGCTTGCCGAGATCATCACGCTCGAGCAGGGCAAGCCGCTCAACGGCCTCGGCTCGCGCTGGGAGGTCGGCGGCGCCGTCGCCTGGGCGGGTTACACGACCGGGCTCTCGCTGCCGGCGCGGGTCTTGCAGGATAACGAGCAGGGCCGGGTGGAGCTCACCCGCAAGCCGCTCGGCGTCGTCGGCTCCATCACCCCGTGGAACTTCCCGGTCATGATCGCCGTCTGGCATATCCTGCCGGCGCTGCGCACGGGCAATACGGTCGTCGTCAAGCCCTCGCCCCATACGCCGCTTTCCACCCTGCGGCTGGTCGAGATCATGAACGAGGTGCTGCCGCCGGGCGTCGTCAATGTGGTGACCGGCGACGACAAGGCGTTCAACCTCGGCGGCGCCATGTCGGCGCATCCGGATATCCGCAAGATCGTCTTCACCGGCTCCTGCGCCACCGGCCAGCGGGTCATGCGGTCCGCCGCCGACACGATGAAGCGCCTGACGCTGGAACTCGGCGGCAACGACGCCGGCATCGTCCTGCCTGATGCGGATCCGGCGGCTATCGCCGAAGGCCTGTTCTGGGGCGCCTTCATCAACAACGGCCAGACCTGCGCGGCGATGAAGCGGCTCTATGTTCATGACTCCATCCACGACGCGGTCTGCGAGGCGCTGGTCGCCTATGCGCGGGGCATCAAGGTCGGCGACGGCATGGAGGAGGCGAGCATCCTCGGGCCGATCCAGAACCGCATGCAGTTCGACAAGGTCTCGCACCTCGTTACGGATGCGAAGGGGCGGGGCAAGGTGCTGCTCGGCGGAGAACCGGGCGAGGGCCTGTTCTTCCCGCCGACCATCATCGCCGGCCTTCGCAACGGCGATCCGCTGGTCGACGAGGAGCAGTTCGGACCGGCGCTGCCGATCATCCGCTATTCCGACGTGGAAGAGGCGATCCGGCTCGCCAATGACAGCCCGAACGGTCTCGGCGGTTCGGTCTGGTCGTCCGATATCGCGGCCGCGAAAAAGGTGGCGAGGCGCCTCGCCTGCGGCTCCGTCTGGATCAACAAGCACGGCGCCATCCAGCCGAATGTGCCCTTCGGCGGCGTGAAAGCCTCGGGCATCGGCGTCGAGTTCGCCGAGGAGGGGCTTGCCGAATATACCGATATCCAGGTGGTCTTTGCCTGACACAAGCAAACGAAAAGAGGGAACGATCATGAGACTGACGAAACATCTGGCGACGACCGCACTTGCGCTCGGCCTTGCCGCGGGCGCGGCTGCCGCCCATCCGCTCGACGGGCTGACGGCCGAGGAATACCAGAAGATCAACCAGATCCTGCGCGAGCAGAAGGTGGCGGACGACGACACGCTCTATCCGCTGATCGAGCTGAAGGAGCCGGCCAAGGCCGAGGTGCTCGCCTGGAAGGAAGGCGACAGCCTCGACCGCAAGGCGACGGTCTATTTCACCAGTGCCGACGGCTTCAACGAGGCGGTCGTCAACATCTCCAAGGGCACGGTCGAGAGCAACGGCAAGACCGCCGGCCAGCCGATGGTGCTGTTCACCGAGTTCATGAACGCGCTGGAAGGCGCGCTCGGCCATCCGGATATGATCGCGGGACTTGAAAAGCGCGGCCTGAAGCCGGAGCAGGCCTTCTGCCTGCCGCTGACGGGCGGCAACTTCTTCACCGAGGAATACCAGAACTCCCGCCTGATGAAGGTGCCGTGCTACCAGGTGCCGGAGGGATCCAACTTCTATGCCAAGCCGATCGAAGGGCTCTTCGCCATCTACGATATCGGCAAGAAGGAGGTGCAGCGCGTCATCGATACCGGTGTCGTGGAGCCGGCGCCGAAGGATAGCTGGGGCTATACCGAAGAGGAGGTCGCCAAGCGCCTGCCGCTCCGCCCGGAAATGAAGCCCGTCACGCTCGTGCAGGAAGGCGGGCCGAACTACAAGATCGACGGCAGCCATGTCGAATGGGACATCTGGCGCTTCAATTTCCGCGTCGACAAGCGCCCGGGCCTCGTCGTCTCCAATCTCGATGTCAACGACGACGGCACCTGGCGCTCGGTTATCTACCAGGCCCATCTTTCCGAGGTCTTCGTGCCCTATATGGACCCGACGGAGGGCTGGTACTGGCGCACCTACATGGACAGTGGGGAATACGGTTTCGGCCTTTTCCTGAGCCCGCTGCGCGCCGGCATCGACTGCCCCGCGCACGCCACCTTCCTGCCGGCGACGATCGCCGACGACAAGGGTTCGCCGCTCGTCATCCCGGATGCGATCTGCGTCTTCGAACGCAATATCGGCGATCCGGCCTGGCGCCATTTCGAGGTCTTCGCACAGACGCCGGAGACCCCGGTGCCGGCGGAAGGGCGCCCGGCGACGGAACTCGTGGTGCGCACGGCCTCCGAGGTCGGCAACTACGACTATCTCATCGACTATCGCCTGCAGCAGAACGGCCAGATCAACATCTATGTCGGCGCGACCGGCCTCGATGCGGTGAAGGGCGTCGCCTCGGCCTCGATGAAGGATGCAACGGCGAAGGCGGACACGGCCTATGGCACGCTGATCGCGCCGAACCTCGTGGCCGCCAACCACGACCACTATTTCAACTTCCGCATCGATTTCGACGTCGACCAGCCGGTGAACCATTTCTCGACCATGGACATCGTGCCGGCCAAGCTCGATGCCTCGAGCCCGCGCAAGTCGATGTGGACGGTCGAACACACCATGCCGCATACGGAGATGGAGGCGCGCTACAAGCTCTCGGCCATGCAGCCGCGCTATTTCCATATCTCCAACCCGTCGCGCGAAGGCTATCTCGGCCATGAGCCCGGCTGGATGATCCACCACGGCAGCGTCGCCTACGGTCCCTACGACTATGCCAACGACCCGCCGATGAAGCGCAACGCCTATATCGAATATTCGGTCTGGAACACGGTCTACGACCCGGAACAGCGCTATGCCGGCGGCAAGTTCGCCATGCAGAGCGATGGGTCCGACACGCTCGCCGAATGGGTGAAGAAGGACCAGAGCCTGATGGGCAAGGATATCGTCACCTGGTTCTCCGCCGGCTTCCACCACATTCCGCGCATGGAGGACTGGCCGGTCATGTCGACGGAGTGGAAGACCGTGCACATCATGCCGCACAACTTCTTCGCCCACAATCCGGCGCTGACGTTGCGCAAGAAGTAAGTCGATACCGGCGGGCGATGCCCCTCATCCGCCTGCCGGCACCTTCTCCCCGCAAGCGGGGCGAAGGTCGCGGCAGCGGGATGAGGGGCCGCCCCTGGCGCCTCCGCCCGTTTCATTCCACCGGCTGCATGTCGCCGAAAACCGTCGGGATCAGCTCCGAGACGGTCGGATGGATGTGCACCGCATGCGTGATGGTCGTATAGGGCTTGCCTGCATACATCACGTCGAGAATGCTCTGCACCGCCTCGTCGCCGCCGGTGCCGAGGATGGAAGCGCCGAGGATTTCCTTCGTTTCGGCATCGGCGATCACCTTCATGAAGCCGAGCGTTTCCCCCTTCTCCTTGGCGCGGCCGACGCGGCTCATCGGCCTTGTGCCGACCAGCAGCTTGCGGCCGGTCTTGCGCGCTTCCGTTTCGCTCATGCCGGCGCGGCCGAGCGGCGGGTCGATATAGAGCGCATAGGTCTGGATGCGGTCGCTCACCTTGCGCGGTTCGTTGTCGAGGAGGTTCGCGGCGACGATCTCGAAGTCGTTGTAGGCCGTGTGGGTGAACGCGCCGCGGCCGTTGCAGTCGCCCATGGCGAAGATGCCGGGCACGCTGGTCTCCAGCCGCTCGTCGACGGTGATGTAGCCGCGCCTGTCCGTCGCCACCCCCGCCTTGTCGAGGCCGAGGTCGTCGGTATTCGGCCGCCTGCCGGTGGCAAGGAGGATGTGGGAGCCCAGAATCTCCGGCCCCCCCGCCGTGCAATCGACCGCCACCCCGACGCCCTCGCCGCTTTTGAAAAAGCG
>CAMLOC010000256.1 GCA_946481465.1 uncultured Shinella sp.
CGACGATGCGCTGGGCCTCGACGGTGGCGAGCTTGTCCTTGGTCTGGCCGACGAATTCGGGCTCGCGGATGAAGACCGACAGCATGCCGACGGCGGAGATCATCACGTCGTCGGTGGTGACGATCGCCGCCCGCTTGTTCTGCGTCAGCTCGGCGTAGTTCTTCAGGCCCTTGGTCAGCGCGATGCGCAGGCCCGCCTCATGCGTGCCGCCGTCGGCCGTCGGGATGGTGTTGCAGTAGGAGTGGATCAGCGAATCGCCGCCGTACCAGGTGACGGCCCATTCCATGGAGCCGTGGCCGCCCGACTTTTCGCTCTTGCCGGCGAAAATCTCGCGGGTGACGGTGTAGTCCTTGCCGAGCGTCGCCTGGAGATAGTCCTTGAGGCCGCCGGGGAAGTGGAAGACGGCCTTTTCCGGCGTTTCCGAGCCTTCGGGCAGCAGCGAGGGATCGCAGCTCCAGCGGATCTCGACGCCGCCGAACAGATAGGCCTTGGAACGGGCCATGCGGAAGACGCGGCCCGGATCGAAATGCGCGTGCGCGCCAAAAATCTCCGGGTCCGGGTGGAAGCGCACCTTGGTGCCGCGCCTGTTGTGCACGTCGCCGAGTTCTTCGAGGCCCCCGACCGGCTTGCCGCGCGAAAAGCGCTGGCGATAGAGCTTCTTGTTGCGGGCGACCTCGACCTCGAGATGATCGGAGAGGGCGTTGACGACCGAGACGCCGACGCCGTGCAGGCCGCCGGAGGTCTCGTAGGCCTTGCCGTCGAACTTGCCGCCGGCATGCAGCACGGTGAGGATCACTTCGAGCGTCGACTTGCCCGGCACCTGTGGATGGTTCTCGACCGGGATGCCGCGACCGTTATCGGTGACCGTCAGAAAGCCTTCCGAATCCAGATGCACCTCGATGAAATTGGCATGGCCGGCGACGGCCTCGTCCATCGAGTTGTCGATGACTTCGGCGAAGAGGTGGTGCAGCGCCTTCTCGTCCGTGCCGCCGATATACATGCCGGGGCGCATGCGGACCGGTTCGAGCCCTTCCAGCACGCGGATCGCCGAGGCGTCGTAGCCGCCGGTGCCCTCGCTCGGCGGCGCGGGGCGCGCCTCGCGGGCAGGGGCAGCGGCCGCCGCGGGCTTTTCGACGCGCGGCGCGGCGGGCTGGGAAGGCATGTTGGCGAAGAGGTCGTTGCTGTCGTCTTGCATGGGCCGTTCAGATTTTGTTCCGTTTGCCGGTTTCCCGCCGGTCCGTGGCGGACCGGGGGCGGGCGCAAAAGATGTCGTTACGCGAATCACTTGCGATCCTGCCAGATTCCGCGGGTTTTCGCGATTCCGGGCCGGCGCGCCGCCGCGCCTGTCGCTGCCTGAGGATTGCGTTGCGGGCGGGCGGATGGCAAGTATCGCAGCCTTCAGGGAGCCACAGTTCATGCGCCAGTCCACAGTTCATTGCCTTTCCCGGCTGTTTCTGGCCGCGGTGCTCGCCTCATCCATGGCCGGCGAGGCGGCGGCGCTGAGCCTGAAGCCCTGGAAGGACGACCTGTTTCGCTACGGCACGGTGGTGGAGACGAGCGACGACGGGGCGCTGCGCGTCGTCGACTACCAGGAGATGCGCGACATCAACGGCCGCGACCAGGTGCCGGAGCGCCGGGTGAAATCGGCCTATGTCTCGACGGCGGTGAAGACGGCGCAGAAGAACGCGACGATCGACACGCCGGCAGGCCCCATCGCCGTTGCGATGACCGGCAAGGCGGAGGGCGCGGCCTTCACCGTCATCTTCATCCACGGCCGCGGCGGCGACCGGCGGCTCGGCAACAACGACTGGAATTTCGGCGGCAACTTCAACCGGCTGAAGAACCTCGCCGCGCAGAACGGCGGCGTCTATTACGCGCCGAGCGTGCCTTCCTTCGACGACAAGGGCGCCGCGCGCGTCTCCGGCCTCATCCTGACGGCCAAGGCGCTGTCGCCGCAGGCGCCGGTCATCCTCGCCTGCGCCTCGATGGGCAGTTTCATCTGTGCCCGCGTGGCGCGCGATCCGGCGGGGGTGAAGAGCCTTGCCGGCATGGTGCTGATGGGCGGGGCGGCGGACGGGGACTATGCGAAGACGGCCGCCTTCAAGGCGAAGCTGCCGGTCTTCTTCAGCCATGGCGACAGCGACAGCGTCTATGCCGCCAACGACCAGATCGCGGTGTTCCGCAGGCTGCGCAAGGCCGGCGTGCCGACGCGCTTCGTGCTGTTCCAGACCGGCGGCCACGGCACGCCCGTGCGCATGACCGACTGGCGCGAGACGCTGAACTGGCTGTTTTCGCAGTAACCGTCAGGCCGAGCGCAGCAGCACCTTGGTCGAGCCGACGGCGGCGGCGATCTTCCGGTAGTGGGCGGAGCGCTTTTCCGAATTCTCGCCGGCGCGCAGCAATTGCGTCGTCGCTTCCTCGATGACGCGGCTTGCCTGCTGCATCGCCTGGTTCAGCTTCTCCCGCTTGATGGCGGTGTAGACCTTGGCCTCGCGCAGCCGCGCGTTGCGCCGCGAGCGCTGTTTCTTCACCCTCGTATCGGCATTGGCGGACTGGATGCTGCCGAGCTGGCTTGCCGCGCGGCCGACGATCTGCCGCGCCTGCGCATAGGCCGCGCCCTGCGGGATGCGGCGTGCAATATCGAGCATGCGCTGGCGCAGGCAGTCGATGCGGTAGACCCGGTCGTAGCTGCCGCATTCGGAGCGGGCGGCGGCGAGATTGGCGACGATGGCGTTGGTGACGAAGTCGCTCGGCGCGGCGGCGCCTTCCATCTGCGAGTTGCCGGACCTCTGGCTGGAGCCGTCGGTGGACTGGCCGTAGCCGTCGGAAATGCCGGTGAGGGCGAGCGCGGCAGTGAGGACCGCGGCGTAAAGGCCTTGCATCCGTCTGGTCGAAAACATGAAAATCCTCCTCGCTATTCCGTCTGGCCGAAGGCGATGCGCATGCTGCGTTGCGTGCCCGTGCCGATATCGCCGTCGATGGCGCCGGCATAGAACCGGTTGCGCCGCAGCTCCGCCTGGAGCGCGCGGCGCGTCGCCGGCTTGAACATGGTCGGGCGGGTGGTGAGCTGCTCCAGCACGTCGTTCACGCCCGAGCGCAGCGCGCTGTAGAGATAGGCGGCGGCGTCCTCCGGCGTCTTGCCCGGCACCAGCCCGTCGTCGATCAGCGCGGCGACGTTGAACATGGCCTGCGGGTGGCGCAGGTCCGCCGCGCGGATGAACAGCTCCACCGCCTTCTTCGGATCGCGCGCCAGACCGTCCGCGCCCTGGTAGTAGAGGAAGCCCAGATCGTTGATGGCATCGGCAAAGCCGAGATCGGCGGCGCGCCGGTAGAGCTCGATCGCCTGCGGCACGTTCTGCGCCGTGCCGATGCCCTTCTCGTGGAGCTTCGCCAGCTCGAACATCGCCTCCGCATCGCCGGCCGCCGCCGCCTTGCCGAAGAGGGCGAAGGCCTTTTCCGGCTGGAATTTTGCCGTGTCCGGCGTCAGCGCCATGTAGCCGAGGCCGATCATGGCGCGGGTATTGCCTTCGCCGGCAAGCGCTGCGAGCTGCACCTCCTGGTCCGGCTTCAGCGCCTGCCATTGCGAGGCCTTGTCGGAAAGGTCGGCGACGGCGGCGTCCTTGCCGGCGAGGAAATAGGGCGCGCCCGACAGCGAGCCGTAGAAATGCGGCTGCTGGCGATTGGCGGTGAGCGCCATCACCCGGTCGCGGACCTGGCGGAAGACGAGGCCGATCTCGACATCCGGCCGCGGCAGGTTTTCAAGGATCGCGGTGGCGAAGGGGCTGTGCGCGCCGTCGCCGTCAAGCGCCACCTTGCCGCCCTCGGCGGCATAGACGACCATCATGCCCTGGGCCGGATCGGGCGGCGAGAGGCCGGCGCCGCCGAACGTCATGTCGCTGGCTGCCGCCGTGCCGACGAGGGTGGGGAACGGGTTGTTGCGGCAGGAATCGAGGATGACGACGCGCAGTTTTCGCGCGCTTTCCACGCTGGCGAGGATGGAGGCGAGGCTGACGGCCTGCTGCGGGATCGTCGCCGGGTCGTCGACCGAAACGTCGATCGGCACGAGATAGTTTTCGCCCGCCGCCTCGACGCCGTGGCCGGCGTAGTAGACGAGCGCGATCTCCGCGGTCTCGGCCTTGCGCGCGAAGGCGACGATGGTGTCCTGCATGCGGGAGAGCGGCGCGTCGACCACGAGATCGACGGAGAAATCGAGCCGTTGCAGCATGTCGGCGACGGCCCCGGCGTCCGCGGCCGTGTTGCGCAGCGGCGCGATGGACGTGTAGGCCGACATGCCGATGACCAGCGCGACGCGCTTTGCCGTGACGGCGGGGGCGGCCTGCGCCGCCTCGGCGGTCGTGCCGGTCTCGACCCGGGTCTTGATGCCCATCAGGCCGCGCGTCTTCTCCTCGGCGGTGGGGGCCTGCGCGAAGACGCTGCCGGCGAGGAAAAATCCCGCCAGCAACATGAGGAAACAGCCTGTCAAGGACCCTGTGCGCGGCATCATCGCCTTCCCCTCGGCGCCTCCCGCGCCTTGAAAGGGTACGTCCGGGACGGGCGGCCTATTCGGTCCACCCGGAACTATCCGGCTTTTCTTGCGGCTTTCGATTTGCTACGCCGCAAGCCACGCGAATTTCAAGGACAGGGAGGTCTCATGACACCGGATGTAACCCCGCTCGTTGCCGGAAACTGGAAGATGAACGGCACGCGCGCATCGCTCGACCAGATCAAGGCGATGGCAGAAGGCGTGAAGGGGCCGCTCGCCGCAAGGGTCGAAACGCTGATCTGCCCGCCCGCCACGCTGCTCTATGTCGCCACGGCGCTCTGCGACGACAGCCCGCTGATGATCGGCGCGCAGGACTGCCACGAAAAGGCCTCCGGCGCCCACACCGGCGACGTCTCGGCCGAGATGATCGCCGACTGCTTCGGCACCCATGTCATCGTCGGCCATTCCGAGCGCCGCACGGACCACAGGGAGAGCGACGCGCTGGTGCGCGCCAAGGCGGAGATCGCCCATGCGAACGACCTCGTGGCGATCATCTGCATCGGCGAGACCGGCGAGGAGCGCAAGGCGGGCAGGACGCTCGACGTGCTGAAGGCGCAGCTTGCCGCCTCCGTGCCCGACGGCGCGACGGCGGAAAACACCGTCATCGCCTACGAGCCCGTCTGGGCGATCGGCACGGGGCTGACGCCGACGGCTGCCGACGTCGAGGAGGCGCACGCCTTCATGCGCGCGGAACTGACCGGCCGCCTTGCCGGCGAGGGCGCGAAGATGCGCATCCTCTACGGCGGCTCGGTGAAGCCGGGCAATGCGCAGGAACTGATGGGCGTCGCCAATGTCGACGGCGCGCTGATCGGCGGGGCGAGCTTGAAATCCGACGACTTCCTCGCCATCTACCGCGCATACGAAGCGCTGACCGCCTGACTTTCACAATGCCCGCTTCGGGGCGCCCCCTCATCCGCCTGCCGCCACCTTCTCCCCGCGGGGAGAAGGTGGCCCGAAGGGCCGGACGAGGGGGGTCCCCTGATCCGCTTCGGCCAAAACGGCGGGCGGATCGACAGCTAGGGCTTGGAATGGTGCGCGGCTTGGTATATTGAGCCGCGAACCTGACATTTGGGCCATCTGGCCGGGATACCGAAAACATGCAGACCATCTTGCTCGTCATCTATCTCATGGTCGTCGTCGCGCTGATCGGCGTCGTGCTGATCCAGCGTTCCGAAGGCGGCGGCCTCGGCATCGGTGGCGGCTCCGGCTTCATGTCGGCGCGCGGCACGGCCAATGCCCTGACGCGCACCACGGCGATCCTCGCCGCGCTGTTCTTCGTGCTGGCGCTCGGCATGGGCATCCTCGCCCGCTACGAGACCCAGCCGACCGACATCCTCGACCGCATCCCCGGCACGACCGGCACCGGCGGCGTCCTCGACGCGCTCGGCGGCGCATCGCAGGGCGAGGGCACC
>CAMLOC010000257.1 GCA_946481465.1 uncultured Shinella sp.
AGGTCATCGACCCGCATACGGTCGAGTTCAGGCTGAAGGAGGCCTTCGCACCCTTCCTGTCCAACCTCGCCTATCCGACCGGCCTGATCGTCTCGCCGGCCGCGGTGGAACAGCACGGCAAGGACTACGGCCGCAGCCCCTCCGGCACCGGACCGTTCAAATTCGCCGAATGGCAGTCCAACCAGCGCGTGGTGATCGAGCGCAATCCGGACTATTGGGGCGGCGCCGCGAAGCTTGAGGCAGTCGTGTTCCGGCCGGTCACCGACGCCAACACGCGCGTGGCGGAAATGATGGCGGGCGGCCTCGACGTGATGGTGGAGGTGCCGCCGGACAATCTCGCGACCTTCAGGCAGGACGCCAATTTCGCCGTCGCCGAACAGGCCGGCCCCCATGTCTGGTTCGCGATCCTCAACACGAAGGAAGGCCCCTTCGCCGACAAGCGCGTGCGCCAGGCGGCGAACTACGCGGTCAACAAGGAAACGCTCGTCAAGGACGTCCTGCAAGACACCGCGACGGTCGCCGCCGGGCCCATTCCGCCGGCCTTCAACTGGGTGGAAAGCACGGTCGAGCCCTATCCTTACGATCCGGAGAAGGCCAAGGCTCTCCTGGCCGAGGCGGGCGTGGAAAACCCCCAACTGACCTTCTACGTCACGGAGGGCGGCTCCGGCATGCTCGATCCGGTCACCATGGGCGCGGCCATCCAGGCGGACCTCCAGGCGGCGGGCTTCGCGGTGAAGATCGAGACCTACGAGTGGAACACCTTCCTCGGCCGTGTCAATCCGGGCCTCGAAGGCAAGGCGGACATGGCCGAGATGGCGTGGATGACCAACGACCCGGACACCGTGCCCTATCTGACGCTGCGCACCGACGCCATGCCCGACAAGGGCGGCTTCAATTCCGGCTACTATTCCAATCTGGAGGTCGATTCGCTGCTCGAACAGGCGCGCGCATCGACGGACCAGGCCGAACGCGGCAAGCTCTACGCGAAGGTGCAGGCGGCGGTGCATGAGGATGCGCCCTGGCTTTTCGTCGCCAACTGGAAGCAGAACGCCGTCACCACGGCCGCCGTCCAGGGCTTCAAGCTGCAACCCTCCTTCCTTCTCGACCTGCGCGGCGTGGCGAAGCAATAGCGGCGCCCGCCGCGGAGATCGGGAGGTTCCATGCCGGCCTATATCGCGAAGCGGCTGCTCGCCGTCGTTCCCGTGCTGTTCGGCCTCTCGGTCATCGTCTTCCTCGTGATGGCGCTGATCCCGGGCGATACGGCGACAGCCATCCTCGGCGCCTATGCCACGCCGGAAAACGTCGCGCGCATCAACCGCGACCTCGGACTCGACGAGCCGCTGGCGCAGCAATACCTGATCTGGATAGGTAACGTGCTGCACGGCGATTTCGGCCGCTCCTTCGCGCTCAACCGGCCGGTTCTCGATGAAGTGCTGGAGCGCTTCCAGGCGACGCTTGTGCTGGCGGGCGTCTCGCTCGTGCTCTGCTCGACCATCGGGCTTCTGACGGGCGTCGTCTCGGCGGTGCGCCAGTTCGGCTGGGCGGACCGAGTAATCACCTTTGTCGTGCTCGCCGGCATCTCGATGTCCTCCTTCTGGCTCGGTCTTCTCCTGATCTACCTCTTCGCCGTGCACTGGCGCGTCCTGCCGGCTTCCGGCATGTATGCGGTCTATGGCGGCGGCGATCTCAAGGATCTCCTCCTTCATCTCATCCTGCCGGCCGCGACCCTTTCGGTCGTCGCGGCCGGCGTCATCGCACGGCTGACGCGCGGCGCCATGCTGGAGGTGCTGCGGCAGGATTATGTGCGCACGGCCCGCGCCAAGGGTCTGCCGGAGCGGCGCGTGATCTACGGCCACGCCTTCCGCGCGGCGCTGGTCGGCATCATTCCCGTCATCGGCATCCAGGCCGGTTTCGTCCTGGGCGGCGCGGTCTATATCGAGACGGTCTTCCAGTGGCCCGGCATCGGCGCGATGCTGGTGAAAGCCATCTCGACACGGGACGTCTTGCTCGTGCAGGGCGGCGTTCTCGTGGTGGCTGCGAGCTACGTGCTGTTCAACCTCGCGGCCGACCTGCTCCAGTCCCTGCTCGACCCGAGGATTCGCGCATGAGCACCCACGCCACCACGTCGGCCCCCGCATCCCCGCGCCTGACCGCCTGGCGCCTGTTAGCCAACAACCGGCTGGCAGTGGCGGGGCTCTGCCTTATCGTCGTCATCGCACTTCTCGCCCTGCTCGTCCCGCTCCTGCCGCTGCCCGATCCAGACGCGACCGCCCCGGCCGAGCGCCTGAAGCCCGTGCTGACGGAAGGCCACGTGCTCGGCACCGACCAGCTCGGCCGCGATATCCTGAGCCGCCTGCTCTGGGGCGCGCGCATTTCACTGGCGGTCGGCCTCGCGGCCACGCTGATCTCCGCGGTCCTCGGCTCGGCGGTCGGCATCGTGGCCGGTTATGCCGGTGGACGCACGGACAACCTCATGATGCGCGGCATCGACATGCTGATGGCCTTTCCCTATATCCTGCTGGCGCTGGCCATCGTCGCCGCCCTCGGGCCCGGCCTCATGAACGCGCTCTACGCCATCGCCGTCGTCAACATTCCCTTCTTCGCGCGCAACGTGCGCGGCGTGACGCTCGGCTACGCCCATCGCGAATTCGTCGATGCGGCGCGGCTTTCCGGCAAGGGGCCGCTCGCCATCGTCGTCACGGAGGTGCTGCCCAACGTCCTGCCCGTCATCGTCATCACCATGTCGACCACGGCCGGCTGGATGATCCTCGAAACGGCGGGGCTGAGCTTCCTCGGCCTCGGCGCGCAGCCGCCGCAGGCCGATCTCGGCTCGATGCTCGGCGAGGGACGCGCCCAGCTTTTCACTGCACCGCATGTCTCAATCGTCCCCGGCATCATGATCTTCCTCATCGTCATCAGCCTCAATCTCCTGGGAGACGGCATCCGCGACGTGCTCGATCCGCGCCTGCGCTCCGGCGCGCTCGCGAGGCCCGGCCCCGTCACCCATGTCGCACCCGGCCGCGCCGCGCCGCGAAACACGGCGAAGGGCGCCGCCCTTTCCATCGAGGGGCTCGAAACCGGCTTCCGGCGCGGCCGCGACGTCCTGCCGGCGGTGCGCGGCGTCTCGCTCCAAATCCGGCCGGGCGAATGCCTCGGCCTCATCGGCGAAAGCGGCTCGGGCAAGAGCGTGACGGCGCTGTCAGTCATGGGCCTCGTCGCCTCTCCACCCGGCCTCATCCGCAACGGCGCGATCTACCTGAAGGACGAGGACGTGTTCGCCATGCCCGAGACGCGGCTCATCGCCAGCCGGGGCAGCCGCGTCGCCTATGTCTTTCAGGACCCGCTGACGACGCTGCACCCGATGATCCCGGTCGGACGCCAGGTGGAGGAGGCGATTGCCGCGCACCAGCCGCTCGGCCCGGTGGAACGGCGGGAAAAGGCAGTCGTTCTGCTCGAAAAGGTGGGCATTCCCGACGCCCGGGAGCGGGCGAGGCACTATCCGCACCAGCTTTCGGGCGGCCAGCGCCAGCGCGTCGGCATCGCCATGGCGCTCGCCAACGATCCGGAGGTCATCGTCGCCGACGAGCCGACCACCGCCCTCGACGTGACGGTGCAGGCGCGCATCCTCGAACTTCTGCGCGACCTCCAACGCGAACGCGGCATGGCGCTCCTCTTCATCACACACGATTTCGGCGTGGTCTCGGAAATCTGCGACCGCGTGGCCGTCATGAAGGACGGCGAGATCGTCGAGACGGGCCAGACTCGGGAGGTGCTGGCCGACCCGCAGCATGCCTACACGAGACGGCTGATCGCCTGCGTGCCGGAACTGGGCACGGGGAATCGTTTCCTGGAGCGCGTGGCCGGCCTCTTCCACCGGGAGGTGCAGGCGTCATGACGGCCGATGCCATCGAAATCCGAGACCTTTCCAAGACGTTCGGCGGCGGGAGAAGCCTGTTCGGCAGGCCGCGCCACGCCGTAGACGCCGTGAAATCCGTCTCGCTGGCCCTCCGGCACGGCGAAACGCTGGCCCTCGTCGGGGAAAGCGGTTCGGGCAAGAGCACGCTGGCCCGCATGCTGGTCGGCCTTGAGACGCCGACGTCCGGCAGCCTCACCATCGGCGGCAGGGACGCCGGCAGCCTGCACCGCGACGGCCCGAAGGCCTTCGGCAGGATGATCCAGTATGTCTTCCAGGACCCTGTCGCCTCGCTGAACCCGCGCAAGACGGTGCGCGACATCCTTGAAACCCCGCTCGCCCTCCTCGCAGGCCAAGAACCGGCCCGGCGGCGCGTGCGCATTGAGGAATTGCTCGACGCGGTGCGGATGCCGGTCGACGCGCTTTCGCGCTATCCGCACGAGTTTTCCGGCGGTCAGGCCCAACGCATCGCCATTGCCCGTGCGCTGGCGGCCGAGGCGCGGATCCTCGTACTCGACGAGCCGGTGAGCGCGCTCGATGTCTCGGTGCAGGCGCAGGTGCTTCTGCTTCT
The DNA here is from genome assembly GCA_946481465.1 of uncultured Shinella sp. Next base: position 4,485 of record CAMLOC010000257.1, read on the forward strand.
GCGCGACCTGAAGGCACGCTTCGGCCTCTCTTACCTCTTCATCAGCCATGACCTCGCCGTGGTCGAGGCGATCTCGGATCGTGTCGCCGTGATGTATTTCGGCGAGATCGTCGAGACGGCGCCGCCGGCGCGCCTGTTCGCCGATCCCAGACATGCCTATACACGGCGGCTTGTCGCGAGCGCGCCTCGCATCAGTGGAAAATGATTGCAATGGATGAAAAGCAGATCCCAACGGGCGAGGACGGCAAACAGTTCTTCACTCCGGCCGGCAAGACGAAGCGCCGGCCTGAGGCCATCGCTGACCTGATGAAGGACTATATCCGCGCGGAGGGCCTTGCCCCCGGCGCGCGCCTGCCGCAGGAACGCGTGCTGATCGACCGCTTCAAGGCCGCAAAGGGAACGGTGCGCGAGGCGATGAAGGCGCTGGAGACGCAGGGGCTCGTCTTCACCCGTAGCGGCCCGGGCGGCGGCGCCTTCGTCGCCCAGCCCTCCGCCCGGCACGCCATGGAACTGCTCTCGACCCATTTCTTCTTCGACCAGCCGAGCCTTTCGGACATCTACGCCATTCGCAAGGCGCTGGAGCCGGAAGTGGCCGCGCTGCTCGCCGGGCGCGTTACCGACGGCCAGCTCGCCCAGCTCGAAAGCACGATCCGCATCTACGACCATCCGCCGGGCGACGCGGAGGAACAGTATCGCCAGCGCGTGGCCGAACTCGATTTCCATTCGCAACTGGCACAGCTCTGCCCCAACCCCCTACTCGGCTTCCTGTGCGGCCTGATGCACAACCTGCTGCGCGAGCTTCCGCTGGCCAGGAGCATCTACGCCGATCCCGCGCCCAGTTCCCGCGAGGAAGGCCTTTCGTTCCAGTACCGCCTGATGGCCGCCCTGAAGGACGGGCGGGCCGAGGACGCGCGACGCATCGCCGCCGAGCACATGGCGTTTGCCGAAGCCTACATGCTGGCCCGCACCGGAGCGGACGATTGAGGTTGCCGGCGGAACATCCGGCCACGTCGCGCATTGTTTTCGCATGACGTCAGGGCCGTGGACATCTTCACGGCCCTGACGTTTCGTTTTGTACTCACAAAGGAGGTTTCAGCCCGGTTCATGTGTGGAATTTGCGGAGAAGTCAGGTTCGACGGCGGGTCCCCGTCGGTGTCGGCAATCTCGATCATGGCGGACGTTCTCGCCCCCCGGGGCCCTGATGCCTCAGGCGTCGTGGTGCGGGGCCCTGTGGGGCTCGGACACCGGAGATTGCGAATCCTCGATCTCTCGGACAGATCGCAGCAGCCGATGGTCGACGCCGATCTCGGCCTGTCGCTGGTCTTCAACGGCTGCATCTACAACTTCCGCGAACTGCGGGCCGAGCTTGAGGAAAAGGGCTATCGGTTCTTCTCCGACGGCGACACCGAGGTCATCCTAAAGGCGTGGCATGCCTGGGGCGAGGACTGC
>CAMLOC010000258.1 GCA_946481465.1 uncultured Shinella sp.
CTGGAAAAGCAAGCGCCTTGCTTTCTCCCCCCTTGTGGGGGAGATGCCGGCAGGCGGAGGGAGTTTTCACCCCCTCCGCGATTGCCCCGCCGTCTCCCGCACCCGCGCCGGCGGGACGGAATCGGTGCAGTACTGGTCGTAAAGGCTGCGATATTTCTCCGCCGCGCCGAAATCGCTGTAGCGGGGCAGCGCCGTCATGTCCGTCTTGTTGAGCACCACGCCGACGACCTTGGCCTCGACGCGGCTTTCGGCGGCAAGCAGGTCGCGCACCAGCGGCGAGGGGGTCTTGCCCCATTCCACCACGAAGAGGAAACCGTCCGCCAGCGGCTCGAAGGTCTTCACGTCGACGACCGGGGCGAGCGGCGCGAGATCGACGACGATATAGTCGAAGGTCTGGCGCAGTTCGTCGAAGAGCCGCTTCATGGCGGCCGAGGCCATCAGCTCGTGGGGATGGTGGACCTCGCCCATGCCCGGCCGGCCGCCGGCCGGCAGCACGGCGAGCTTGCTGCGTCGGTCGACCTTGATCGCCTGGTTCCAGGCGGCCTGCCCGAGCAGCACCTCCACGAGGCCGGCCTGCGGGGCGGGTTTCAGCATGCCGGTGAGGCTCGGCCGGCGCAGGTCCGCGTCGATCAGCAAGGTGCGCTTTCCGCCGGCGGCCAGCAGCGCGGCGAAGTTGATCGCGACGGTCGACTTGCCCTCCTGCGGCAGGGCGGAGACGATGCCGATCACCCGGCTCTCGCGCCCGTGCAGCATCATGTCGGCGGCGAGCCGGGCATGGCGCAGCGTCTCGGCGAAGGCCGAGCCCGGCGCATCGAGCACGATGCGCGTCATGCGCTCGAAGGGGATGACGTCGCCCTCCTCCGTGCCGCCGTCCGCGGGCCGGGCGGGCTGCGCGCGCTCCTTGCGGGCGCCGACCAGCGGCAGGTAGCCGAGCGGGCGCAGCCCCAGCACGGCGCGGATGTCGTTGCCGACGCGGAAGGCGCGCTCGCGCATCTCCTGAAGGAAGGTCAGCGCGCCGCCGCCCATCAGGCCGAGCACCAGCGACAGGCCCATCACCAGCGTCTTGCTCGGGCTGGAGGCTGCCGTCGGCACGCCGGCATCGGAGATCACCCGCGCCTTTGCGATGGGGAAGGACTGCTGCTGCGTCGCCTGCTCGTAGCGGGCGAGATAGGCGTCGGCGAGCGTCTTCAGCGCCGCTGCCTTCTGTTCCAGCGTGCGAAGCTGCACCGAGGAGCGGTTCGCTTCGGCATTGCTGCCGGCGACCTTCGCGATATTGTCGCGCAGCGAGGCCTCGCGCGCGCGGGCGACGTCGTAGTCGTTGCGGTAGCTTGCCGTCAGCTGCTGCAGTTCCTGGTAGATCTGCCGGGCGAGGTCTTCCTTCTCGGTCCTGAGCGCCGCCGCCTGCGGATGGTCGGCGCTGAAGGCGCGGGTGATCTCCTCCTCGCGCTTGACGACGGCGTTGTAGCGGCCGCGCAGCTCCTGCACGACGGAATTGTCGCCCTGCCGCGCGGGGATCGTCGCATTGGCGACGGCCTTCTCCGGCCCCTCTTCCACGATGGCGCGGAACTGCTCGTAGCGGGCGGAGGCGCTTGCCGCGTCGGCCTGCGCCACGATGAGCTGGCTGTTGAGGTCGGCAAGCTGCTGTTCCGACATGAGTTCGCCGCGCGCGGCCGTCAGGCCGTTCTCGTTGCGGTAGCGCTCCACCTCTAGCGCCGCGGCCTGCGAGCGCTGCTGGATATCGGCCAGCCGCTCCTCCAGCCAGGCGCTCGCCTGCGCGCTGGCATCGACATTGGCGTCGAGCTGGCCGGCGAAGAAGGCCTCGGCATAGGCCTTGGCGATGGTTGCCGAAAGCTGCGGGTCGGGCGAGCGGAAGGAGACCGCGACGACGGAGCTGCGCGCGACGCGCTCGACGCCGAGGGCCTGTTGCAGCATCGCCGCCGCCTTTTGCCGCCGGCCCTCCGCTTCCGCTTCCGCCGAAGGGGCAGGACCGCCCGAGCCGAGGGAGGCGAGCGACTTCACCCAGCCCTTGGCGACAGAGACGGGCGATTGCGGCGGGTTGAGGATCGTCTCGTTCTGCGAAAGATCGAGCGCATCGACCACGCGCAGCGCCAGCCGGCCCGATTTCAGGATCTCGATGGCGCTGGCAAGGCGGGTATCCGCCTGCTGGCTGGTCTGCGGCGAGGTCTCGGCCTCCTCGGCATAGCGCGACAGCTCCTCGTCGAGCAGGATCTGGGTCATGGCCGTGTAGAGCGGCGTCGCGAAGACGAGGTAGAGGACGCCGAGCGCCAGCGCCACGACGACGGAAAGCGCGATCAGCCGCGCCCGCCGCATGAGGATGGTCACCAGGCGGTTGAGGTCGATGAAGCTGTCGGACGCATCCGGCTCCCTGCGGAAAAGATTGCCGTACGGCACGGTGCGGTGATGCATGGGGCTCCGTTCTGCCTTTCGGCTCCTTGGTCGCTGCCGATGCGGATCCCGGGCCGGCGGTCCGGGATCCGCTTTTGTCAGGCGGCGCGTGCGCCGCCGCCGTGGGCCGCCACGAGGTCGCGCAGCGGCTCGTAAAGCGCGCCGCCGAGGTCCGGGCGGGCCAGCGCGAAGGCGACGTTCGCCTCGATGAAGCCCTGCTTGGAGCCGCAGTCATAGGTCCGCCCCTCGTAGGCATGGGCGTGGAAGGGCTGCGTGGCGGAGAGCTTCAGCATGCTGTCGGTCAACTGGATCTCGTTGCCGGCGCCGCGCTGCTGGCGGGCGAGATGGCCGAACACCTCCGGCTGGAGGATGTAGCGCCCGTTGAGGAAGAGGTTGGAGGGCGCCGTGCCCGGTGCCGGCTTCTCCACCATATGGGTGACGGCAAAGCCGTGCCGCACGGCCGCGCCCCTGCCGACGATGCCGTATTGCGAGGCGTCCTCGGGCGCGCATTGCTCGACGCCCACCACATTGCCGCCGACCTCGCCATAGAGGTCCATCAGGCCGGACAGGCAGCCGCGCGGGCCGAAGGATACCATGTCCGGCAGGAGCAGCGCGAAGGGCTCGTCGCCGATGAGGTCGCGCGCGCACCAGACCGCATGGCCAAGGCCGAGCGGGGCCTGCTGGCGGGTGAAGCTCACCGCGCCGGCCGCCGGCAGCAGCCGGCCGAGTTCGTTGACCGCGGCGTCCTTGCCCGAGCGCTCCAGCGAGGAGATCAGCTCCGGCGTGTCGTCGAAATGGTCCTCGATGACCTGCTTGTTGCGGCTGGTGACGAAGACGACGTGCTCGATGCCGGCCTCGCGCGCCTCGTCGAGCGCATATTGCACGACCGGGCGATCGACGATGGTCAGCATTTCCTTCGGCATGGCCTTGGTGGCCGGCAGGAAGCGGGTGCCGTTGCCGGCAACCGGGATGACGGCCTTGCGGACGGTCTTGGTTCGCTCCATGGCATTATCCTTTGTTCTTGAGCGGCAGGTCTTCCGCTGTCGTTGGGGAAAGGACCGACGGCGCCGTCAGGCGGCGCCACCGGGCGGCGATCGGCATCGAAAGATGCCGGAGCGCGACGGGATCGCCGAGCGCCACCTTAAGGGCAGGCCCGAGCGAACGGTTCTTCAGATGCTGGACGAGCGCGAGGAAGGAGCGCGTTTCCTTCAGGTTGCGCGTGCGCCGGCGCTGGGCGGCCGCGGCCGCGCCCTGAAGCGGGAAGCGGGCGAGAAAGCGCCGGTCGCCGGCCAGCATCGCATCGACATGGTGGAGGCGCAGCACGCGCGAGATCGAGCCCGCGCGGATGTGGTAGGTGTAGCCCGCCTCGGGCACGATGGCGGAGGTGCCGCCCGCGGCGAGCACCGAGGCGAGCAGGAGATAGTCCTCGCCGATGCGCAGCGCCTCGTCGAAGGCAAGGTCCTTCTCTTCGAGGAAGGCACGGCGGAAGACCGGCTTCATGTAGCCGAAATTGTGCGCGGCGCGGAAAATCCGGTTGGCGTCGATGAAGGCGGGCAGCGTCAGGCCCGGCATGGCGGCAAGTCGCGCCGCGTCGAACATCGGCTCGCGGCGGCCGTCGGCCTGCAGCACGTCGAGATTGTCGACGACGACGGCGGCGCCCTTCGCCTCGGCGGCGGCGATCAAGCGGCAAAGGCGATCCGGCCGCATCGTGTCGTCGGCGTCGAGCACCGCGATCCAGCGGCCGCGCGCGGCGGCAAAGCCGGCATTGCGCGCCCCGCCCGGTCCGCGGTTGCGGTCGAGCGGCAGGAGCGTCAGCCCGGGCGCGCCGAGCGCGGCGACGGTCGCGCGGGTTTCGTCCGTCGAGCAATCGTCGACGACGAGGATTTCCACCGTCACGCCCTCCTGCGCGGCGGCGCTGCGGATCGCCTCGCCGATCGTGTCGGCCGCGTTGTAGGCGGCGATGACGACGGAGACGTCGGGGCCGGTGTCGGGTGGAAGCGTCCGGTTCATCGCGCCGCGGCCTCCATCCGTCCGTAGGGTTCGATGGCGCGGGCGCCGTAAAGTCCGCCGATCACGCCGGCATGCAAAAGGCCGCGCAGCAGGAAGCGGTTGCGCCGCACCGGCAGGAGGGCAAGGATCGTCGCCGCCGCAAGGCAGAAGCCGGCCTTCGCGGCCGCCAGCCCCGCCGCGCCGGCCCGGCCCGTGCCGCGCCCGGCAAGAAGCCGGCCATGGGTCTGGCCCATGCGCAGCCGGCGCTGCGCCAGCCAGGAAAACCGGGCGCGCGCGGGCGGAACGGGCTCGTTGACCCAGGCCTCGCCGGCAAAGGCAATGCGTCCGCCGGCGGCGTGCACCTCGGCGAAGAAGGCTGTGTCCTCGCCGCCGCTGCGGCCGAGCGCGTGGTCGAACCGGCGGCCGGCGACGGCGGGCGCGGCAAGGCGCAGCAGCACGTTGCAGGTATAGCCGGTGCGGATCTCGCCCTTCACCCGGACGGGGCGGGTGGAATGGAAGTCGCCGCGCCGCATCCAGCCGGGGGCATCCGGCCCGTACCGCGCCCTGACCGGGCCGAGGACGACGTCGGCGCCGCCCGTCGCCGTGGCAAGCAGGCTTTCGAGCCATTGCGGCTCCGCCGTCTCGTCGTCGTCGATGAAGGCGAGGAAATCCGCATCGGCCGCCTCCAGGCAGGCATTGCGGGCAAGCGAGATGTTACCGGCCGGGCAATGCACATAGGAAAGCGCCATCGGCAGGGTTTTGCGCGCGGCCTCGGCGCAGGGACGGGCGCTCGGCGCCACGTCGTTGTCGGCGACGATGACGCGCAGGGTAACGCCCGGCGGCACCTTGAGCGCGGCGAGCGAGGCGAGCGTTTCGCTGAGCGCCGCCATCCGCCGGAAGGTGCAGACCGCGATATCGACGCGAAGGGGAGCCGTCATGCCGCGACCCTCCGCTGGCGGATGTCGAGAAGCTCGCGCCAGAAGCCGGCGGACCAGGCGAAATGCATGATCATGGCCGAGACGGCGGCGAGCGGGCCATAGGGGTTGCGCTGGCCGAGCGCCATCCAGGCGCCGTAGCCGAGGCAGGCGGCTGCCCACAATGCGAAGGGCACGGCGGCGATCCAGCTGATGGCCGCCAGGAACGCCCCGGCCGCCACCGGCGCCACCATCAGCGGCAGAAGCTGGCGCAGGCTCGGCCGCGCGCGGTGCTTCAGGAAATTGCGCGCCCGGCCGCGGCCGTAGCGGAAATATTGCCGGAACAGCGGCCCGGCGCTGGCGCGCGGATAGTAGACCATCGCGGTGCGCGCGGTCATCCAGATCCGGTAGCCGGCTTCCCGCAGGCGGTAGTCGTATTCGGCGTCCTCGTTGGCGGTGAAGTTCTCGTCGTAGCCGCCGACCGTGCGGAAGGCGGAAATGCGCATCAGCGCGTGGTGGCCATGGTCGGCCCAGTGGCTTTCGGCCCCGGCGCGGTGCTTCGCGCCGCCATTGCCGAGCACCGAATTCTGCGCGAAGGCCGTCGCCTTCTGGAAGGTGCCGAAG
>CAMLOC010000259.1 GCA_946481465.1 uncultured Shinella sp.
AAGAAGAGCTGGCCTTGGTGGATCCTGGCGGCGTTCTTCAGCGAGAACGTCGGCAACCTGCTCTGGTTCCACAACCCGCTCGCCCCCGCGACGCTGATCTTTGCCGGAAATGCGGCGGAGGCCGCGTTCGGGGCGTGGATTCTCCGGCGGATCTACGGGCCCTCCATGCAGCTGCAAACCTATGGGGAGGTTTTGGCCCTGATCCTGCTGGGGGCCTGCATCAGCCCGCTCATAAGCGCCACGATCGGCAGCATGGCGCTTGCGGTCTACGGTATTCACCCGTTCGGCGCATCCTGGCTGCTGTGGTGGATCGGCGACGGCACCGGTGTCGCAACGATCGCGCCACTGGCGCTCGTCGTGTTCCAGAACTGGGATTCGAAGTCCCGGGTCCTGACGGCCAGATGGGCCGAGGCCTGCGCCCTGGCCGCCATTTTCCTTGCAGTCGCCGTCCTTTCGATTACCGGCTACGAACCCTATGCCTATGTCGTCCTGCCTCCCCTGCTGTGGGCTGCCGTCCGCTTCGAGTTCAAGGGGGCCGTCCTCGCGCTGATCCTCCTCGCCGTCATTGCGACGGTCGTGACGATATCGGGGACCAGCCAGTTCGCCGGCGATCAGCAATCGCAGCGGCAAAAGCAGATCATGCTGCAGCTTTTCCTCGGCATCTCGGCGTTTTCGGCACTCATCGTCGCGGCAATCTCGCGGCAACACCAACAGGCCCTGGCCACGCTCAAGAAGAATGTCGCGGCCCTCAAGGAGCGCGAACGGGAGCTCTCGCACCTCGTCGACATGCTGCCGATACACATCAGGCGCCTCACGCCCGAGGGCGAACCCATCTTCTTCAACAAGCGCCTGCTGGATTTTTTCGGGCTGGCGGACATTTCCCAACTCGACCGGCCGGGAATGAGCCGCCTCGCCATGGCGACGCAGTCCCTCATACACCCCGAAGACGCCGACATGTTCTCCGCAACGGTCCGCCACACGTTCGCGACCGGCAAACCCTATACGATGCGCTATCGCCTGCGGCGCGCGGACGGTGTCTATCGCTGGGTGGAGGGCCGCGGCGAACCGCTGCGGGACGAGGAGGGAAACATCGTCCAGTGGCTGGCCGTCTCGATCGACATCGAGGATTCCGTGAGCGCGCAGCAGAAACTGCACGAGAACGAAAGGCGGCTGCAGCGGCTCGTCGATGCCGTGCCGGCACAGATCTGGTGTTCCAGCCCGGAAGGAGACCCGATCTACATCAACCAGCAGCTGCGGAATTTCCACGGGCTGGACCTGGAGGACTTTGACGCTCCCGACCAGTCGAGGGGCGAGGTCGCCCAGCGCAAGCACACGCATCCCGATGACCTCGTAGCCGTCCGCGACCGTCTCGCCGAGTGCCGGCGAACGGGCGAACCGTTCCATATGAAATACCGAATGCGCCGCGCCGACGGCATCTACCGGTGGGTGGAGGGCCGCTCGGAACCCTATCGCGACGAGGACGGCTCGATCGTGCAGTGGTACGGCGTCCTCTTCGATATCGACGAGCAGGTGAAGGCCGAGGAGACCCTGCGCGAAAAGGAGCGCTTTCTCTGGCAGCTGGTGGAAACCTTGCCGGCCATGATCGATTGCGCCGCGCCGAATGGCGAACCGATCTTCCGCGGCAAGGGCCTGCGCGAATTTCTCGGCTACGAACTCGATACCCTGGACGGTTCCGGCAAGTCCCGCCTGGAGGGCACGCTCGATGCGGGCGTTCACCCGGACGACGTCGAAGACGTCAAGCTGCACTACGGGCGCTGCCTCGCCTCGGGTGAGCCCTATGCGCGGCGGCACCGCCTACGGCGGTTCGACGGCGAGTATCGCTGGGTGGAGACGAGAGCCGCGCCCATGCGGGACGCCGAAGGCGTCATCATCCAGTGGAACGTCATTTGCCTGGATGTCGATGCCGAGGTGAAGGCGGAAGAAGACCTTCGGCTGGCACATGAAGGCCTCGCGCGCGCCAGCCAGGCCGCCAGCATGGCCGAACTCTCCGCGTCGATCGCCCACGAGGTCAACCAGCCGCTTTCGGCCGTCATCAATTCGACGACAGCCTGCCTGAGCTGGCTGCAGGCGGACCCTCCGAATATCGAGCGGGCGCGGAAGTCGGCAGACCGCACCATCCAGAGCGCCCACACCGCGGTCGACGTCATCCGGCGCATTCGTGCGCTGTTCCAGCAGTCCGTGGATATCCGGGATTCCACGTCCCTCGACGCGGTCGTGGGCGAGGTGCGCGACCTTGTTGCGGCCGATGCCGCCAAGCAGGGCATTTCCATACAGGCCGATATCGAGGGCAATCTGGACCTGCTCGCCTTCGACCGGGTCCAGATCCAGCAGGTGCTGATGAACCTCGTTCGCAACGGCATCGACGCCATGGCGGGCGAAACGGGAGAACGGACGCTTCACATCCGCGTCTACCGGGCCGACGACCGGGTCCACACCGAGGTAAGCGACCGCGGCATCGGCATCCGGCAGCCGGAGAAGATCTTCGATCCCTTCTTCACGACGAAAAACAAGGGCATGGGGATGGGCCTCGCCATCTCCCGTTCCATTGTCGAGGCGCATGGGGGAAAACTCTGGGCTGAAGACAACCATCCGAGCGGGGCGAAGTTCATCTTCACCCTGCCCACGGCCATCATGGCGGCGGCGTAGAGGAAATGGGGCCCGAAGCGACTGACCAAGGTAGGGGAAGAGGGAAACCAACGTATAGTTTCTCTATATAATACAAATTGTTAGCGTGCATTGCTCTATTGCGGCCGGTCTTCGCCGGCTCAGTCGAGCTTGTTGTTCAACGTCTCGATCAGGAGATTAGAAATGAATGCACGCTCATTTACCTCCACGCGCCGGTCCGTCATGGCGGGAACTCTGACCCTTGCGACGGCCACCGCAGCGATGGGTGTGACGACGGCGGATGCCGCAGGAAAACAGAAGCGGACGGAAACGACCGGCGATACCGGACAGGTGACCGCGAAAGATGGAACCGTCATCTTCTACAAGGACTGGGGCCCGAGGGACGGCACGCCGATCGTCTTCCATCACGGCTGGCCGTTGAGCAGCGACGACTGGGACAACCAGATGCTCTTCTTCCTGTCGAAGGGCTATCGCGTCGTCGCCCATGATCGCCGCGGCCATGGCCGGTCGGGCCAGGCCAGCGACGGGCACGACATGGACCACTATGCGGCGGACGTCGCCGCGGTGGTGGAACATCTCGACCTTCGCAATGCCATTCACGTCGGGCATTCGACGGGCGGCGGCGAGGCGACACGCTATACCGCAAGATACGGCAAGGGACGGGTCGCCAAGCTCGTGCTGATCGGCGCGGTGCCGCCGATCATGGTCAGGACCGCGGACAATCCCGGCGGGCTGCCCATCGAGGTCTTCGACGGCTTTCGCGCCGCCCTGGCGGCGAACAGGTCGCAGTTCTACTACGATGTCGCCAGCGGCCCGTTCTTCGGCTTCAACCGGGACGGTGTGAAGACGTCGGACGCGCTGGTCCAGAACTGGTGGCGGCAAGGCATGACCGGTGCGGCGAATGCACACTATCTCGGGATCAAGGCCTTCTCCGAGACGGATTTCACCGACGACCTCAAGTCCATCGACGTGCCGACCCTCGTGCTGCACGGCGATGACGACCAGGTCGTTCCGGTCGCCGATTCCGCGGTTCTGTCCGCAAAGCTGCTGAAGGACGCGACCCTCAAGATCTACAAGGGGCTTCCCCACGGCATGGCGACGACCCATGCCGACCTCATCAACGCCGACATTCTCAGCTTCATCGAAAGCTGATGCGCCAGGAGGATGCCCGAGGCGGGCATCCTCCTTCCCCGGAACGAGACGAAAAAAGAGACCGCAGCGCCTGCGATCTCCTTCGACGAAAACCGTCAATGTCCCCCCGGCCGCCTCGGCGACCGGGGCGCAGGCCGCCTGCTATCGCGCGGGCGGGGGCGTTGCCGTCCGCACCCATTCGGAATAGGCCATCCTGCCGACGCGGGCGCCTGCCCCCGGCATGAGTGTCTTGTCATCGAGCAGGGCGCCGAAATACGTCGTCTTGTCGTCGACGACGATCTCGCGGCGATCGCCGATCTGGCGCAGGTATTTCTCGACCGCGGTCGAGATCCGGATCGGCTCCGGGCCGGCGATTTCGACGAGGCCGTTGACCGGGGATCCCAGCACGAGATCGACGAGCGCGTCGGCGACGTCGTCCGAAAAGATCGGCTGCATCATCGCCGGCGAGAGATGGATCTTGTCGCCCTGGATGCCGGATTGGGCGATGCCGAACATGAACTCGAAAAACTGCGTGGAGTGAACCAGCGTATAGGGGATCCCCGCCTCCTCGATGAGCTTTTCCTGCGCAAGCTTCGCCCGGAAGTAACCGCTGTCCTGGAGGCGATCCGTGCCGACGACGGAAAGCGCGACGTGATGCCTGACCCCGGCGGCAGCTTCGGCCGCCAGGAGGTTGCGGCCCGATGTCCGGAAGAACTCCATCACGGCCTTGTCCTCGAACGACGGGGAGTTGGCGACGTCCACGACGACGTGAGCGCCGGCAAGGACCTCCGCCAGCCCCTCGCCCGTCATCGTATTGACACCCGAAGCCGGTGAGGCGGCAATCGCCTCCTGCCCCCTGGCCTCAAGGCGCTTCACAAGCTTCGAACCGATCAGGCCGGTTCCGCCGATAACGACGATCTTCATGTCTTTCTCCTTGTCTGGTGGGATATCGCAGGAGGCTGCGCCGGCGCCCCCCGCACGCTGCCCCGTCGGTCAGTTCAGGCCGGCCTTGTCGAGGCCGAGCATCGTATCCGAGGAGCCCGGCACGGTTTTGAAACCGGCATTGACCCGCGTCCAGGCGTTCGCCGCCATGACGACGAATGTCAGGTCCGAGATTTCCTTCTCGTTCAACTGCGTGTGCACGCGCTCATAGATATCGTCAGGGACGCCGAGTTCCGGCAGCCGGGTCAGCACTTCCGCCCAGGCCAGCGCGGCGCGCTCCCGGGGCGCGAAAAGCGTTGATGCACGCCAGGATGCGAGATGGTAGAGGCGCAGGTCACGCTCGCCGTGGATCTTCGCCTGCTTGACGTGCATGTCGAGGCAGAACGTGCAGTTGTTGAGCTGCGCGACGCGCACGTTGACGAGGTCACGAATGGACTCTTCGACCGCGTTCTCCTTGGTGGCAGCGACGAACTCCACGAATTTCTTCGTGATATCCGCGGATTCCTTCGCGAAATCGATGCGCTGTGTCATTGTGTCGTTCCTCGCTGAAGTGAGACGGGCGCCAGCCTTCGGCGACCGTCCTCAACCCTAAGCGAATATCGTCCGGCGGGTAGCTAAACGTAGGTTTGGGGGGCGCCGTGCCGGCGCGGCAGCCTTGGCACCCGGGATCGAGCGCTTCGCTTCGCGAGAGCGGCTCTCGTCGTTCCGGCAGGGAAAAGGCAAGGTTTCGGATTGCCTGAACGCGACAATCCGGTGGCGATCAGTTCTTCGGCAGTTGCTCGACCTTCCGGACAAGATCGGCAAGGGACCGGCTTTGCATCTTGCGCATGACGCTCATGCGGTGAATCTTGACGGTCATCTCGCTGATGCCGAGCTGATAGGCGACCTGCTTGTTCATCAAGCCGCTCACCACCGCCAGCATGACCTCCCGCTCGCGCGGGGTCAGGCCATCGGCCAATGCCTTGATGCGATCGCGTTCCGCATCCGTTTTCCTCCGCTCCATATCCAGCCTGATGGCGTGGTCGACGGCCTGCAGCAGGTCCTGGTTGGTGAAGGGCTTGGTGATGAAGTCGGTCGCGCCGGCCTTCATCGCCCTCACGCTTGTCGGTATGTCCGCATAGGCCGTCAGGAAGATGACGGGCAGCCTGCTTCCCATCGAGAGCAGTTGCTTTTGCAGATCCAGGCCCGTGACGCCCGGCATTCGCAGGTCGACG